>DATFXE010000607.1:0-4147 GCA_035258585.1 Roseiflexaceae bacterium
CGGGCAAGCTGTCGCAGATCGATCTGATCCTGCCGGATGGCGACGCCGGCCGGGCGCTGGCCGACAAGATCGCGGCGGCGCTGCCGCCCAGTGCGCAGCTGACGCGCCCGGTGCTGCGGACGCAGGCGATCGAGCAGATGACCGCGGCGTTCGAGCTGAATCTGACCGCCCTGAGCCTGCTGGCGCTGATCGTCGGCATGTTCCTGATCTACAACACGATCACATTCTCGGTGGTGCAGCGACGCTCGCTGATTGGCATGCTGCGCTGCCTGGGCGTCACCCGCCGCCAGGTGTTCGGGCTGGTGCTGGGCGAGGCGCTGGCTGTCGGGCTGGTGGGCGCCTCGGCCGGGCTGGTGCTGGGCGTCCTGCTTGGGCGCGGGCTGATCGGCCTGGTCACGCAGACGATCAACGATCTGTATTTCACCGTGTCGGTGCGCGGGATCGCACTCAGCGCCGGCCCACTGATCAAAGGCTTCTCGCTTGGCCTGCTGACGACACTGGTCGCGGCAGCTGTTCCGGCGGTTGAGGCGACGTTTACCCCGCCGCGGACGGTACTGCGGCGCTCCTCCTACGAAGATCGTGCCCGCCGCGTTGTGCCGCTGGTGGGCACGGCCGGCGCCGCCATGCTGGGGCTCGGGGCAACGCTGCTGGCTGTGCCCAGCAATAGCCTGCTGCTGAGCTTCGGCGCCCTGTTCGCGATCACGCTCGGCGCGGCGGCGCTGACCCCGCTGGCCACGCTGCTGCTGATGCGTCTGGCGCGGCCGGCGCTTGGCGCCGCGTTCGGCCTGCTGGGGCGCATGGCCGCGCGCGATGTGGTGGCGACTCTCAGCCGCACTGCGGTGGCGATCGCCGCGCTGATGATCGCCATCTCGGTCACGATCGGCGTTGGGCTGATGGTCGGCAGCTTCCGACACACCGTGGTGCAGTGGCTCGACCAGACGCTGCGCGCCGATGTATATGTCTCAGCGCCTGGCTTTTCGGGCACGCGAACCGACACAGCGTTGCCGACCGAGCTAGTCCGCCAGCTCAGCAACGCACCAGGCGTCGAGCGCGCGCGGCTGTACCGCAATGTCACAGTCGAGGGCCAGTACGGGCCGACGATCGTCGTGGGCATCCAGGTGCAGCCGCCGGATCGCGCGTCGTTCCAGTTTCTGGAAGGCGACCCTGCCAGAATCTGGCCCGGCTTCGCTGCGGGGCAGGCGCTAGTCTCCGAGCCGCTGGCCTACCGCTACGGGCTGCATCCCGGCGATAGCGTTGCGCTTCTCACTGAAAACGGCTGGCGCTCGTTTCCGATCGCTGGCGTCTATTCCGACTATGGCTCCGACCAGGGCGTGGTGATGCTGGACCTGGCGCGCTACCAGGCTGCCTGGAACGACCGTTCGATCTCTTCCATGGGCGTATATGCCGCGCCGGGCGTGGATGTCGACGCGCTGGTGCAGCGCCTGCGCGGGCGTGTCGGCGCCGAGCAGGTGATCAATATTCGCTCCAACCGCGCGCTGCGCCAGTCCTCGCTGGAGATCTTCGACCGCACCTTCGCGATCACCACTGTCCTACAGCTGCTTGCCACGATCGTCGCCTTCGTCGGGATCCTGGCGGCGCTGATGGCATTGCAGCTCGAGCGCGCCCGCGAGCTAGGCATGCTGCGCGCCAACGGCCTGACCCCACGCCAGCTATGGGGCGTCGTGCTCTCGCAGACTGGGCTGATGGGCGTAACAGCCGGCCTGCTGGCCATCCCTGTCGGCGTGATGCTGGCGGCGGTGCTGGTGTTTGTGATCAACAAGCGCTCGTTCGGCTGGACGCTGCTATTCCGGCTCGACGGCGGTCTGTTCGCCCAGGCGCTGCTGGTGGCAATAGCGGCGGCGCTGCTGGCCGGGCTATACCCCGCCTGGAGGATGGGCCGCACCTCGCCGGCGCTGGCGCTGCGGGAGGAGTGAGGATGGACGATAGACGATGGACGATGGACGATAACGCTTGTTTGTGTCAGAGGCTCTTGAATATTCGAGGAGATGCATTCATGGCGTTTAAGTTTGAGCAGTTGGATGTTTGGCAGCAGTCTATCGAGACAGTTGCATGTCAGCACATCATCCATCGGCGGGGATGGTTGCGTGATACGACACTTTTGCGCCAGGCGTATCGACAGGCAGGGGTATTGGCCGCACGGTTGCAGGGAATGCGAAAGACAATTGCTCCTGGCCAGAGCTGGCTCCGCGAAGATCTGGCTGATTACACTCTAGACTCTGAGGATGCTCCTTGGGGCGATTAAGGGCAATCCTGCTGAGCTACTACTCGGTGTTAACACGAGGACGACGGACGATCGTCTATCGTCTATCGTCTATCGTCTTCACGTGTTTGCTGCTTTCTGCCTGTGCCAACACTTCGCGGCAATCGCTCCCCACCCCCGCGGTCTCGGCCGTCCAGTCGGCGGGCGGCGCCGCTGGTGCCGGGTTCGCGCGCGTCACCGCACCGCGCAAATTTGCCTTCCCACAGGACCACGGGCCGCACCAGGAGTATGCGATCGAGTGGTGGTACTACACCGGCAACCTCGATGCGGCCGAGAGCCGCCACTTTGGCTACCAGCTGACCTTCTTCCGGATCGGGCTGGCGCCGAAACCGGCCGAGCGGGCCTCCGATTTTGCCACCTCGAATATTTATATGGCGCACCTGGCGCTCACGGATGTGGCGAATCAGAAGTTCTATGCCTTCGAGCGCTTCAGCCGCGGCGCGGCCGGCCTTGCCGGCGCCGAGGTCCAGCCGCCTTCGAGAGGGCTGAGCACAGGCTTTCGCATCTGGCTGGAGGATTGGAGCGCGGAGGGAGCCGGCTCACAAGGCCTGCCGATGCGGCTCCAGGCCGCGCAGGACGATGTGGCGATCGATCTGGCGCTCTCGGGCGGCAAGCCGGTAGTCATTCAGGGCGATGGCGGCGTGAGCCAGACCGGGACCGGCCCCGGCAAGGCCTACTACTACTACTCGCTGACGCACATGCCGACCACTGGCGCCGTCACGTCCGGCGGGCAGCGCTACGATGTGCGCGGGCTGAGCTGGATGGACCACGAGTTCGGCACCGACGCGCTGGATGCCGATGCCGCCGGCTGGGATTGGTTCGCGCTCCAACTGGATGACGGGCGCGAGCTGATGTATGCCCAGCTGCGCGCGAAGGATGGCCGATCCGGCGCGCTCAACATGCTGATCGAAACCGATGGGTCGACGCGCGCGCTCGCCCCGGCCGAGCTGACGCTGGACGCGCTCGGCGAGTGGCAGAGCCCACGCAGCGGCGGGCGCTACCCCTCGGCCTGGCGGCTGCGCATCCCGTCGCTGGCGCTGGATCTTAAGCTCACACCCTACCTGGCCGATCAGGAGCTGTCGCTGACCACCGTCTACTGGGAGGGCGCGGTCAAGATCGCGGGCACGAGCGGCGGCCAGCCGCTCGGCGGCAGCGGCTACGTCGAGCTGACCGGCTACGGCGAGCGGCAGGGGGAATTGCAGGTGCGGTAGCTCAATCCGTCGGGACGATTGACCATGGACGATAGACGATAAGGAGCCGTGGCAAGGGTTCACATTGGCCAGCGCTGCATGACAATGACAATCACCGCAGGGACGTGATATATCGCGTCCCTACGGTGTAAAATGCCGATGTTCAATGCGAACATTGAAAAACGTTTTCATCACCCCCAAACTCGCGAGCGAGCGCGGCCCTTGGTCGTTTGTCCTTCGTCTGGAAGATATCACGCCTACAACGTGAAAAGAGTTTATTCGCCCAGCAGCCGGTCGAGCGCATCATCCGGCAGCTCGGCCAGCGTATCGACGACGATATCGGCCTTGAGCTCGGGATGTGACGAGCGCACGCCGATTGCGCGCATGCCGGCGCGGTGCGCGCCCTCGATCCCGGCTGGGGCATCCTCGACCACCACGCAGCGCGGCGGCGGCACGCCCACCCGCTCCGCGGCTATCAGGAACACCTGTGGGTCGGGCTTGCCGCGCTGGACGTCTTCGGCCGAGGTGATCGCGTCGAAGTAATCCTCGATCCCAAGCGCGGCCATGATCGCCTCGACGTTCAGGCGCGGCGCGGCTGAGGCGATCGCCTGGCGCCAGCCGTCGGATTTGAGCCGCTTGAGCCAGCGCCCGACGCCGGGCAGCAGTGTGATCCCCT
>DATFXE010000608.1:0-8099 GCA_035258585.1 Roseiflexaceae bacterium
ATTTGCCGCCGCAGGTTGCAGATCACAGGTCATAGGGGCTATCACTTGCAGCGTTCGACGTGCATCGGACTGTAAAGTTGTTTAGGGTTGAGAATACCCTGGCTTATTGTAGCACGGCGGTGCAAGAGCGGGCAAGCGCCAGGGTGTCCGTCAACATTTTGCTTGGGCGATGGCGGCTTTCGTCGCGTTGTTCCTCCGCCGCCAGGGATGCTCATCAGGTGGCTTCCGAGGCTCGCTGGGAGCGGTGGTCATGCTGACCTGCACCGCCGTACTAGCCACCGGCGTGGCCTGCGCTCCTTCTACAGCCGCCTCGCTTTTCGGCTGCACCTCCCGCCGACACATCCCCACGCGCCGAACGTGGGCTGCACTCTGCTGCCAGGCCTCCGCCCAACGGTCGTTACAAACCGCATTCCGCAATGTCAGCAGCGGGTTGACACTCGCGCGGCTCCAATGCATGCCTGCGCCTTTCAGGCGCGCTTCTACCACCACTTTGTTGGCACTCTCCACCATCCCGCTGCCGATCGGCCAACCCGCGGCCTGAAAGGTCGGATACTGCATCTGCGCCACGCGCTTCTCCAGATAGGCCAGATTTTCCGCGACGAGTGGCACGTTCAGGTGCGCCGCCGCGAAGAGCCGCAGGCTCTCGAGCACCGCTTGCGGGCCGTCGTGTTTCAGTTGGTGCAACTGGCGTGTCCGCCAAGCTGCCAAAGAAGCATGCTCTGCACCCAGAACTGCTTCACCAATTTGGCAAATCCGTTGCGCCGCGTGCGGAAAATCCAAAATACGCGTGGCGCTGGGTGTATGAAAATCGATGAAGCCTTGAATCCATTCCGCTCCATCGCTTACGCTCGCCACGTGCTCAGCCGTCTCAATCTGTCGGCGGTACAGCTCACCGAATGTTAGCCGTTGAAACTGCTCGGCTTCAGCTATGCGCGAGAAGTACGAAAGCGAGTGCGCCGAGACAACCGTTTTTCCATCCAGCATCCTGGGCTCGCTCACTTCGCCTATGACCAAGGTTTTTGCTTCCGCCCATTCGCCATGAAGCAGCGGCACAAAGGCTCCATCCAGGCTCAGGAGCAGTTTGTCTGGCCCGTGCTCGACCTCTGGCCAGTCGCGCTCGATCCGTTCCACTTCGGCCACTTGTACCGCTTCATAGGCGATGCCAATCGCTTCGGTGAGCCGTTGGGCGCTCGATTCACTGACAGAAACCTGGAAAAACCGGCTCAACAGCTGTGCTGCGTGGGCAAATGGCATCCAAGTGCCGAGATGTGCCAAGTGCTCCTGAAGTAACGGGGTAAGTTGGCCAGGCAGCAGGCCCAGTTCCTCATCGAGGGGGGAAAAGACCCTTTTTGCATTTCGGGCAGAGGCCATAGCTGCGTTCGAGGGTCAAATCCTGCCCACCGGCGGTTTTGAGATGGCGCGAGTGTTTACCACGCAAGATCAGCGGCGTGCCGCAGCCACGACAGGTCGGACGCTCAGTTGCACTACTCTGCTGCCAGGTGGTTGCTTGGCTCTGCAAGGCGACATCACGCAGCATACGGGCGCGCAGGTGATACCAGCGCTCATCGAGCACTGCTTCGATTTCCGACAAAGTGGCTTTGGGATGCTGCAAGCGCCACTCGCGCATACCGCTCAGGATCTCGGCGCTCAACTCGTCCCAAGTTGGATCGGATGATTCAGGCTCCATCACTCCCTCCTGATGCAGGTGGCTTCTGCGGTGATGCTACATCAGGCATAGCCGACTTGCAAGCAGCCAAGCAAAACTCTGACGGACACCCGACTCATGTCAATTGCTTGCGTTCCATGCTATACTACCCGTATTAGGCTCTCGAATGTGATACGGCGACAGTCCGATAGTCATACCATCGTTCGCCGAGATGGGCAACCCGCGCAAACCATCAGCATTCCAAATCATGCGACGCTTGATCGGGGAACCTTGCGGAGCATCATCCGAAGCGCGGGACTCACGGTTGATGAGTTTATCGCGCTGTTATGAGAGAATATGGAAGCGTGCGTGTGAGCAAGTCTCCTCAATACCAGGACTTACGCGCTGGGGGTTCGGGGGCGGTTGCACCGCCCCCGAGATCTCCCCTTTTTTTGGCCGGTCTCGGCCACGAATGTGGCCGAGACCGGCCAAAAGAGGCGATTTTGGAGGGACACCCAGAGGGTACCCGGTCCCTCCAAACCTCCCTGCAAACGCTGACTGCGTAAGTCGTGTCAATACCAGAACCAGTGAATGCGGATCTTCTAATTAATGCAGACGATCAAAAAATACGCCAATCGCAAGCTCTACCACACCAACCGCAAGCAGTACATCACCCTCGATGGCATCGCGGCGCTGATCCAAGCCGGCGATCAGGTGCAAGTGCTCGACAACGAGACGGGCGAGGATATTACCGCGCAGATCCTGAGCCAGGTGGTGCTGCAAACCCGCGGCGGCGGCGACCGCCTGCCCACCCAGGTGCTGACCGGGCTGATCCAGGCCGGCGGCGATACGATCGCGGGCGTGCGGCGCTCGTTCTGGAGCGCGATCGGTGGCACAAGCATGGTGGATGCCGAGATCAGGCGGCGCTTAGATCAGCTGCACGCCGATGGAAGGATCGATGAGTCGGAGCTGGCGCGACTGCAAGAGCTCATGCTGCACAGCCAGGCCGATGGCCCGCACCCGGAGGAAGGCGAAATGCCCAGCCACCGCGACATTGTCCACCTGCGCGATCAGGTCGAGGCACTCACCGCCGTGGTCGATCAGCTGCTGGCCGAGCGGGGCGAGCGGCAGACAGGAGACAGGAGATAGGAGACAACAGACAGGAGACTCGAGATCTGCTGCTCCTGTCTCTTGTCTCTTGTCTCGCGTCTCAGGTCTCGCGTCTCGCATCTTGATCCTCCACTCGCTTGATCACCACCAGCGTGAGGTCGTCGAACGGCGGGCGCTCGGTGAAGCGCAGCAGCGCCTCGTTGATCGCCGTCACCAGTGCGCTGGCGCTCTGCTCGCGATTGGAGGCGACCACGTCGACCAGCCGCTGTACGCCGAAGGCCTCCTCGGCGCCGTTGATCGCCTCGGTCAGCCCATCGGTGTAGCACACCAGGATGTCGCCAACCCCCAGCGTTACCTGCGCCTCGCCGAGTATTGCATCCTCCAGCACACCCAACGCAATGCCCGGGGTCGTTAGCTCGCTGACTTCAGCATCGGTGCGGAACAGCAGCGGCGGGTTGTGGCCGGCGCAGCCGTAGCGCAGCAGGCCGGTTTCAGGCTGAAGGATGCCATAGAACAGGGTAACAAACATTGCCGATTCGGAATCGCGCGTGATCCAGCGGTTGGCCCTCGCTAGAGCCATCGCTGGCGACGATCCATCCAGCGCGGCGGCACGCATCAGGCTGCGCGAGAGTGTCATGAACATCGCCGCCGGCACACCCTTATCGCTGACATCCGCCACCACAAAGCCCAGATCCGACGAAGGACCACGGACCAAGGATGAATGAGCATCGCTTTGCATCGCTGATCGTTGCTCGTTCGTCTTTGGTCGTTCGTCTTTCGTCGGTGGAAGGCGCCAAAAATCATAAAAGTCGCCGCCGACCAGCCGGGCCGAGCGCCAGTCGGCGGCGATCTGCCAGCCGGCGATGTGCGGTGTGCTGGCCGGCAGCAGCGCAGTCTGGATGTCGCGCGCGACCCGCAGCTCTTCGTCAAGCCGCGCTGCCTCGGCGGCCTCCTGGGCCAGCAGGGCGCTCTCCAGCGCGCCGGCGATCTGGTTCGCCATCCCCGAGTATAGCGTCATTTCGCGCGAGTCGAACGCATGCCCCGGCGGGTCGTAATCGGCCACCAGCATGCCCAACGCCGCGCCGCGGGCCGTCAGCGGCAGCGCCAGCAGAGCGTCGCCGCCGAACGGCTCGAGAATCGGCGGGCACATGTATTGGCGCGACTGCGCTTCGCCAACCGCAATCGCCGTCATAGTCCGGCGCGCCTCGGCCAGCAGTGGTGCGGTGGCCTCGTCGAAGGGCTTGCCGATGAACGCGGCCCGCTGCTCGGCCGTCAGGCCATAGGCTGCCAGCGGCGTGAACGTTCCCCGCTCACGGCTCCACACCAGCACATAGCAGCGATCGCAGCCCAGCAGCAGCGGTGGCAGCCGCACGATGCCCGGCAGCAGATCATCCAGCGACGAGGCGCGCGCGATGTTCTCGGCCACCTGGAGCAGCGAATTGAGAGTCCAGGCCTCCTCACGCTGGGCGGTGAAGGCCCGCGCGCTTTCGATCGCTGCGGCGATCTGGTCGGCCAGCGTGCGCATGACGAACAGATCGCTCTCTCTGAAGCGGTTGGCCTCGGCGCTCTGGACATCCAGCACGCCGATGTTGCGATCGCCAAAGCGCAGCGGCACCGCCAGCTCCGCGAGCGTGTGCCAGTCGTCGCCGATATAGCGCTGATCCTGGCGCACATCGTTCACCAGCACTGGCTGCGTGCCAACCGCCGCCGCGCCGACGATGCCATTGCCCTGGTCCTGTGAGAGCTGGTGCAGCCGGGTCAGCGAATCGCCCTGTGCAGTGCTGGCACGAAACGTCAGAGTGCCGTCATCTTCGAGCGTGAAGATATGCACCGGCTGGTAGCCGAAATGCTCTTGGATCAGCTGGACCACCGAAGGCAGCAGCTCGTCCAGATCGAGGATCGCGGTGATTCGCTCGCTCACCTCGTGAATAGCCTGGAGCTGAATCGCGCGCTGGCTGGCCTCGTCGAACGCGCGCGCCTTGGAGATCGCCACGGCGGCCTGGTCGGCGATGAGCGAGAGCAGGCGCATGTCGTCGGCGTCGAACGCGCGCGGCCGGTAGCTCTGGATCGAGATGCTGCCGATCACCGTCTCGCCGGCGATCAGCGGCACATAGATGCCGGCGCGCGGCGGCCGCTCGCTCTGGTAGCGTGGGCGCGCCGGCAGCTGCTCCATCTCGGTGGCGAAATCCTCGACCAGCAGCGCTCTGCCGGTCTCGCGCATCCAGCCGACGATACCGTCGCCGGCCGGTAGTTCGACGATCAGCGGCGGCAGGCGGACGCGATCCTGCACGCGCACGACCAGCGTGTAGCGATCGCCCGATGCTTCGAACAGGCCGAGATGGAACGAAGATGTATCGACGAGCTTGCTGGCCTCGCGGTAGATCAGCTCGCACAGCGCCTCCACGCTCAGCTCGGCCCGGATGATCGCCCGACTGACTTCGTTGAGCTGCGCCAGCTCGCGGACCGAGCGGCGCTGGCGCTGGAGATTCAGCGCCGAGCGCCGTACCGCCAAGCTCGCCGCCAGCAGCCCGGCCGCCCCGAGCACAAAGTAGATCGTCCCCAGTCTGGTGAAGATCGCCGCGCCCAGGATCGCCACCGGCAGCGGCGCAATCTCGGCGCTCAGCGCTGGGCGCCAGGATGAGCGAAACCAGGTTGCCACGCCTGTCCGCCCGCCCTGCAAATATTCGCGCACCACCCGATTCAGCTGGATCACCAGCGCGTAGCAGAGCACAATCACCGTCAGCTGCCCAACTTGACCGGCACCGCCGGGAAAGAGCGCTGCCGCCAGCGTCGCGCCGAGTAGAATGGCGATCGCTCGAACGCCGCTGCGCACGTATGGACGCGCGACCATGAGATAGAGTGTGCGCGGCCGGCCATAGATCAGCGGCAGCAGCACGCCGAAGATCAGGCCCGAGAGCGCCGCCACCAGCGCGCCATTGTTGGCGCCAAGCGCCAGCGCAGCGGTCAGTAGCACGATCCCGACCAGGCTATGCGGGTCAGATGGAGGGACGCGAAAACCGGCGCTCTCGATCAGGAGCGCCAGAAACAGGAACAGCAGCAACAGCGGCCAGGGCGCGCTGATGGGGCCGCTGGCGAGCAGCCAGATCCAGCCAAGCGTCCCGACCGCGATGCAGTAGAGGATCAGCCAGCGCTCACGATTCATACCAAGCAGCATTCACGCATAGTATCTCAGCGCAAAGAGCGCGAAGAAGGAGTCTCAGCCTTTGCGAGACTGTAGCGCCCTTTGCGGTTGGTTTTACATGATGAACACAAATTGGTATCACGTCTGCCCTTGCCCAAAGGCGCGCAGCGCTTCCTCACGTGCCGAATGGATCGCGAAGACCTGCGTAAAGCCGGTAAGTGTAAAAACTTCCCGGACCTGGGGCCTGAGTGAGCAAAGCCGCAGCTCGCCGTTCTGGGCCAGCAGCTCTCTGCGAACGAGCAGGAGTGCACGCAGCCCACTGCTGCTCAAAAATGTCACCTCGGCCATGTCGAGCAGCACGTGGCGCGCGCCGGCCGAGATCGCCGCGTAGACGCGCGCAATCGCCGCCTGGCTGCTGACCGCGTCCAGCCGCCCGGCCAGTTCGAAGATCTGCGCGGATGCTCCGGCCGCTGGGATGCGCTTGGTCATCTTCAGCAGATTGCCCCGCGTGTCGTCGAACTCGAACTCGACCGAGTCCATCAGCCGGCCCATCAGGAACAGCCCAAGCCCGCCGGCCTGGCGCTCCTCCAGCGGCGAAGAGATATCGGGCGCGGGCACATCGTCGGGGTTGAAGCTCCGGCCGCGATCGCGCAGGGTCACGATCAGGGTATCCCCATCTACCTGCCAGGCCAGCTCGATCTCGCCGGTGGCGTCGTGCTCATAGCCATGTTGAATGATGTTGGTGGATGCCTCGTCGACAGCCAGCTGCACCTGCCAAGCGGCGTGATCGTCGAGCCCGACCCGCGCGGTTGCGTCGGTGATGAACTCACTGATTGTCGCCAGCGAGTCCAGAGTTGCGGAGACGGTGAGTAATTGCATTCGAGTTAAGAGTTAAGAGTTCAAAGTTAAGAGTTAAGATCGCGTATCGATGAAAGCCAAACTCTCAACTCTCAACTCTTAACTTTGAACTTCTAGAATGAGCCGACGGCCTCGATCGTATCGCCATAGATTTCGAACAGCGAGGTGAACCCTGTCAGGTCGAACACCTCTTTGATACGCGGCGGCAGATTTGCGATTCGCACGTCGCCGCCCTCCAGGTCAGTCAGCTTCCAATCGCGGGCGCGCTTGCGTGACTCGATCAGCACGCGCAGGCCAGGGCTGGCGATATACTCGAGCTCTGCCAGGTCGAGCACCAGCCGGTAGCGGCCCTGATCGAACAGCGCCTCGATCTGCTGCTTTAGCTGTGGTGCGCTCGCGGCATCCATTCGCCCGTCGATCGACAGCAGATCGACTCGGTTGAAGCGCTTGTGAGTGATCTCCATAGGACACGACCTCCTTACACGTCTGGGCTCATAGATTGAACATCCAGGCGCTGGGCGCTGATCACACAAACACGATATTGCTCGGCGAGCGTATTATAGCGTCGCAAGCCGCAAGCCGCAAGTCGCCAGATTGGTGACGGGCGGTGGGGTGATGGGGTGGCGCAGGCGCCACTCAGTCCTCAGTCCTCGTCACTCGTCACCCGCGCAGATGTGCTATAATGGAGTTCTATTCACATAACTGCGCATTGATACGCCATTCTCGCGGAGCAACTGTATGGCCAAGCGAACCACGACCAGCCGCAAACCGGCCGCATCGCGCGCGCGCAAGCCGGCCGCGCGTAAACGTCAGCCGCAGCAGCCTGCGCTCGATTGGTCGCTGCGGCCCGAGCACCAGCGCGAGTTGTTCGCCCTGACGCTGATCACCGTCGCGGGGATCACGATCGTCTTCTTCCTGACAGGCTCATCCGGCGCGATCGGCCAGACCTGGGTCGAGTTTACCCGGCGGCTGCTCGGCTGGGGCGCGCTATTGGTGCCGTTGGCGCTTGGCCTGCTCGGCGTGGCCATCCTCTGGCAGGAACGGCGTGAGGACTTGCAGTTCACCGGAGCGACGGTGCTCGGCACGGCTATGTTGCTGATGTCGCTGCTGGCGTTGCTTGAGTTCGCGCTTAAGCCCCCGCGCACCGCGATCGATGAACAGATAGGCGCTGGCGGTGGGGTTGCCGGCTTCACCCTGCTCCAGATTCACTGGCTGATCGGCCGCCCGGCCGCATTTTTGATCTACTGTGTGCTTGGCCTGGCCGGCATTATGTTGACGTTCAATATTACACTATACGAGATCGTCACCGGTATGCGCGACAGTGTTGCGCGCTTCTGGGTCACA
>DATFXE010000609.1:0-6440 GCA_035258585.1 Roseiflexaceae bacterium
ATCAGCGTTCACTACTACGCGGTGCGCAAGCAGGAGATCTCGCCGATCCATGAGCTGTTCGACAGCATGCCGCCGACCAGGCGTAAGGTGCCGTTTCTGCCCGACCAGGTCTATTACGAGGTGGCGGCGATTGCGTTTCTAACCTTCGGCCTGATCGCGATCAACCAGTTCTTCTGGAACGCCACGCTGGAAGGCCATGCCAATGCCTTTGTGACGCCGCAGCACACCAAGGCGCCGTGGTATTTCCTGTGGCTCCAGGGCATGCTCAAGGTCGGCGACAAGTTCTTCTTCGGGTTGCTGCTGGCGGGCGTGATGTTCGGCGGCCTGTTCCTGCTGCCATATATCGACCGCAACCCGAGCCGCAAGCTCAAAGATCGCAAGGTCGCGCTCTCCGGCCTGGTGGTCGGGGTGGCGCTGATCAGCTTCCTGACATATGCCGGCCTACCGTACTACGGCATCCAGGAGACAGCGACCAGCGAGTTGGTGTTCGAATGGGTGCCCGGCGAAGGCGAGGGCAGGGTCGACGAAGTGCCGTTCGATCAGCTGCCTGGCTCTTCATGCACGGTCGATTCGTTCACTGGCACCTTCACCAGCTGTGATCAGCCATCGCTCACGCCCGAGGCGAAAGCGATGTTCGACGAATTTCTGGCAGATGTGAATCGCTGGAAGGAGCTGGATCGCCCATTTGCCGATCAGGGCGGCGACGCCACGCTCACGGTCGCGCCGTGGCAGCTTAACCAACAGGGTGAGGTAACGCTGCAGAAGGTGACATTGCAGATCACCGTCGGCGGCAAACAGCAGCCGCCGGCAGTGCGTTTCATCAGCCGTTTCAAGGATAACGCTAGGCAGTAGCCGCCGTAGGCAGCCCGCCTACCTGGATAATGGATGACGATCTATGACGCGTAATCTCACCATCGCCACGGTGTTTATGCTGGCCGCGACGCTGCTGCTCGGCTTTATCTGGGTGCGCGAAAACTCGGTGCTGTCGGCGCGCAGCGAGCGCTTTACTGGAAACCTCGAGGCCCGCGGCGCGCGCGACTTCGAGCAGTACTGCGCGGGCTGCCACGGGCTGACCGGCGAGGGCGGCGTGCGCAACGGCGCCCCGCAGATCAATAATCTTCCGACCACGCTTCAGGAGGCCGGCCGGCTCGATGGCGCCACCGGCATTATCGCGAAATATGGCACTGTGCGCAACTTTGTCGAGTCGACCATCACCTCAGGCGTGCGCGGCACAGCGATGCCGCGCTGGAGCGCACGGCTCGGTGGCCCGCTGCGCGACGACCAGATCAAGAACATCGCCAGCTATATCCAGGGCTGGTGGGCAGCGCCGGGCACCAAGAGCGCGAATATCAGTGCCGATGCGGCTGCGGCGGCGGCGGCCTACAAGAAAGCCGAGCAGGAGAAGGATCTGGCGGCCAATCCAAATGCCTCGCCGGCCGAGCGCGGGCAGATCGTCTTCTTCGGCCAGTGCGCCAGCTGCCATAACCTGAACGACAAGGACAGCGGCGTCCCGGCGCCCGGCTTGGGCGGCCTGTTCGGCCCCGACGGCACGGCCGCGTTCGGCAAGGTGCTGCCGAATACGAAGCCGGTCACGGTTGAAAACTGGGTCGAGTGGGTCAAGAAGGGCGGCGCGGCCTTTGCGAACGGTCGGCTGGCGCAGCCGGCCGCCGGCCATGGACCGTTCAATATCAATGGCATGCCGCCGTTCCCGACCTTTACCGATGAGCAGCTGGGCTATCTGCTGGCGTTCTTGAGCATACACGATCGCAGCGGCGCCCAGACACTGCCGCCGCTTGGGCTGGATGGGCAGCCACTGAAGACGCCGCAGGGCGCCGCGCCCGGGCAGCCTACCGCGACGCCAACTAAGTAGCGTTATATAGTGTAGGACTGAATATGCGTGATTTTCTCCGCTTCGAGCGCCGCGAGCTGGTGGCATTTAGCGCATGTGCGCTGGCCTATGTGGCTATCTGGCTGCTATGGACGGTGATTCCCATAGCTGGTGGGCGAAGTATCGCCGACCTGGATTCGCCATTCCGAGGCGCTCCGCTGATCGGCGATCTGCCGCAGCAGAGTGTTAGCAAGCTGGTGATCACCGTCGCGCTCTATGTGATATCGATCGTCTATGGGCTGGTGATGGTAGCGACCAGCAAGCAGCGCGGGGCGCTAGGGCAGATGGCCATCCTGGGCGCGCTGAGCTTTCTTGGCTGGGTCGCCTTAAACTTTTGGGTGATCTCGGGCTTTCTCAACTCGCCCTCGGTGCTGCTGTATGGTGCGGCCGCGGTGGTGCTGCTGCTGGTGTGGGGTGGCTTCCTGGCCCGATCGATCGCCACTCAGCACGACGCCACCGCAGTGTTCCTGGTTAGCTTCGGGCTTGGGCTGACGCTGTTTATTACGATCGTCCAGCTGATCGCGCTGCTGACGCCGAATTGGCGCACGCCGACGCAGGGCATCCCGGTGCTGTACACGATGACGTTGAACGCGCTGGTCGGCTTGTTCCTGGCCGGCGTAGGCGGCAACATGCTCTGGCGCGAGCGCCGCGTGGAGATATTGGCGGCGGGAGCCAGGAAGCGCTGACGTTCGACCAAAGACGAAAGACAACGGACCAAGTGCGGAGGCCAATATAAGTGCCACTCTTGGTCCTTGGTCTTTGGTCGTTCGTCCAGATGCTAGTCGGTCTGCTCGGCGAATAGCTCGTCGGCGGCGGCCAACAGCGCGGCCAGGCGATCCTCGGGCGTGTTCTTGGAGCGCAGGTACAGCTCCAGCGCGCGGCGCGGCGTAAGCCCATCCAGCAGATCGCGCTCGGCGCTGGCCAGCCGGCCGCGGTTGGCTCGCTCGACCTCGATCGCGATCGCGGCGATATGAAATGTTCCTGCCGCCTGTAGCTGCTGCTCGATCTCATCGGTGCGCAGCAGTGCAGCCTGCTCCTGGGTTGCGTCGATTTTCACACGTGCCACCGCACCGGCAAGCGCCTGCTTCTCGATCGCCGTCGCGACGCGCGCCTGCGGTTCGGGGCTATTGCGCACGTCGACATCTACCGTTACGAATGGGCGCGCCGCCAGCCTGTGGAAACGCCAACTGGTTGCGCCCTTCTCCAGCTCCACCAGCACGCAGCCCTTCTCCTCATGCTCCTCGCCGAAGTCGATTCGCTCGATGCTGCCCGGATAGACCACCGGTGGGTGCGCGCCGAGTGATTGGTGCTTGTGGATATGCCCCATCGCGACATAATCGACCCCTGGCAGCGCGACGAAGCTTTTCGGCAGTACCAGATCTTTCCCCAGCATAATCTGGCGCTCAGCGCCGACGGTCGCGCCGTCGATCGTGCCGTGAATGGTCAGCACCGTCGGAATATCCGGATCGAGTTCTGCCGCGCTGGTGCGTAGAAAGTTCTCGATCCGCTCCATCAGCATCGTCTCAATCTCGAGAAACGAAGCAAGCCGCAGCTCTTCTTTGGTGAGCAGGTTATGGCGGGTGATCCAGGGTAGCGCCAGAATCTGGAGCGGGCCAGCGCGTGTCTCGATCATATGCAGACCAGCACGCTCGGCGATCGTCACGCCTTCCAGCGCCAGCGTGTCGAAGATCTCGATCGAATGGGCGCGGCCGGCCGCCGGCGAGATATCGTGGTTGCCGACCAGGATGAAGATCGGCAGGCCGGCGGCACGGATACGGCGGATGCGCCGAGCGAATTCGCGTTGGTGGGTAGGGTTGGGCGTACGATTCTTGTAGATGTCGCCAGCGATCAGCACCACATCCGCGCCTTCGGCCAGGCCGTAGTCGATCGCTTCGTCCAGACGATCCAGATAGTCGACCAGACGGGTGTGCATGCCGCTGGCCGGATCGAGCCGGCCATAGTTTTCCATGCCGATGTGCAGGTCGGCCAGGTGGAGTAGTTTAATCATGGATTCATATCTTAGGCTATCAGAGCGTTAGCACGTTGGAACGTTAGAACGTTAACAGGTTGAATGTTCTAACGTTCCAACGTGCTAACGGCGCGGTGGAATAATTGTACGAGCGAACAGAAGCCCCGTCAAATTGCGAACAAATTTTCTAATAACTATTGTCACTGTTGCCTCGAAACTCTTAACATTGTCCCATAATCCGCCTCATACGCAATGTCATCCGGATGAGGAAAAGCTGTGGGATAGTGTGGGATAAGTTGGGATATATTTGGGATAAAGGGTGTAATATCCTTGGTCATGCTCTTTGATTGCAGGAGAAATGCACAAGATTTCTGTGCATTCATGGTCTAGCCAATCTTTACGAGAGGTGATAGAATAGGCACACTCTTCGCTCTTGAACATGTCACGAACGTCAACTGATCGACGCCGCCAGCGGGGAGGGCACTGATTGTCTAGCGAGAAACCGACGCGCTTCACCGCCAGCGGCGGTTTTGTGCGCGTCGCAGCGCGGCGGGTGGGGTCGCCCGATCGCTCTCGCTTAGAATAAATGAGGTGAGCAATGGCGCGTTACCTAATTGCGGGCGCGGCGGGCTATGTGGGCGCGCTGCTGGCCGAGCGGCTGCTAGCACGCGGTGACACTGTGCGCGGGCTCGTGCGCGATCCCGACAGCGAGGTCGTAGAGCGGCTGGCCAGCATGGGTATGGCCGTCTGGCAGGGTGATGTGACGCAGCCGGATACCCTGACAGGCCTGGCGAATGGCGTTGAGTACGTCTACAACCTGACATCGCGTTCGGTCCTGGAGAACGGCTCGGTGCGGCGGGTGTTCGTCGATGGCAATCGCAATCTGATTGCCGCCTGCTCACGCGCGCGGACGGTGCGTTCATATGTATTTGCCGGCAATGCGGCGCCGTATGGCGATCAAGGTGATGCCTGGCTGACCGAGGACGCGCCAGTGGCGCCGTGCTACCCGCTCGGCGAAGTGATGGTCGAGGCCGAGCAGGCGATCCTGGATGCGGTGCGCGCGCATCGCTTCCCGGCGATCATTCTGCGGGTCGGCACGATCTATGGTCCGCAGCGCGATTTTGTCGACGCGGTCCTGAGCGGCACCGCGACGCTGATCGGCGATGGCACGAATTTTGTCGCCCGCATCCATATCGACGACCTGATCGTGATCCTCGATGGCGTGGCGCTACATGGGCAGCCTGGCGCAATTTATAACGTGGCCGACGATGAGCCGGCCCGCGCGGCTGAGCTGTACGGCGAGGTCCGGCAACGGTTGGGGATGGTGCCGCCACGCATGTTTAGTAAATCCGGCGCGCTCTTCTCGGGGCTGGATGCGTCGGTAGTCGGCATGGCCTCGGCCTCGGCCCGGCTCAGCAATGCGCGGCTGAAGCAGGAGCTGAACCTGACTTTACGCTACCCTAGCTTCCGCACCTGGCTCGATGAGCGGTTGACCGCGCGGCCGCTCGAGCGCGCGGTCATGGCGGCGGGTTAGCGGCGGTTCGCTACGGTATCGTGTGAGGCCTGAGCTCCCACGTCGAGCTTTCGTTCATTTCACAACCGAAAGCTCGATATGGGAGCTTTGCAATCTGTAATCGCACAAGGAGCAGCAATGAGCTATCGCCTGCGACTGGCGCATCTCTACCCCGAGCAGATGAACATCTACGGCGACCGTGGCAATATTCTGGCGCTGACTCAGCGCTGCGCCTGGCGGGGAGTCGCGGTCGATCTGCTGCCGGTCGGCGTCGGCGACGAGGTCGATTGGAGCGCTATCGATATCGCATTCTTTGGCGGCGGGCAGGACAGTGGGCAGGCGCTGATCGCCGCCGACTTTGTGGAGCGCCAGGGGCCGGCCGTGACCGCGGCGATCGAGGATGGCCTGGTGATGTTGGCTATCTGCGGCGGGTATCAGCTGCTTGGCCACTATTTTCTTACCCACACCGGCGAGCGGCTGCCCGGCGTCGGCGCGCTGGATATCCACACCGTTGGCGGCGACGTGCGCCTGATCGGTAATATCGTAATCGAAGCGGGGGTTGGGAGTTGGGAGTCAGGAGTTGGGGATTCGCTTCCAACCCCCAACTCCCAACTCCCAACTCCTCTGCGCATGGTTGGCTTCGAGAACCACAGCGGGCGCACCTACCTGGGGCCGGGTGTGCAGCCGCTCGGGCGCGTGCTGGTCGGCCATGGCAACAACGGCGAGGATGGCAGCGAGGGTGCAGTCTATCGCAACACGTTCGGCTGTTATATGCACGGCTCGCTGCTGCC
Source organism: Roseiflexaceae bacterium (assembly GCA_035258585.1). Taxonomy (GTDB): domain Bacteria; phylum Chloroflexota; class Chloroflexia; order Chloroflexales; family Roseiflexaceae; genus DATFXE01. Next base: position 6,162 of record DATFXE010000609.1, read on the forward strand.
CAAGAACCCGCGCTTCGCCGACCATCTGATCGGGCTGGCAGTGCGGCGGCGCTACGGCCTCGGTGCCGAGCTTGCGCCGCTCGACGATCGGCTCGAGCTTGCGGCCCAGCGCAGCATGGTCGAACGGCTTGTGAAGGTGTGACGGGAAGACAAGGAGATGGGGAGACCAGGAGACAGACACGGAAACAATGTCTCCTCGTCTCCTTGCCTCCTTGTCTTGACTCGGGAATACAGGTTGCGGATGACAGTTCTACTGATCGGCGGGACAGGCCTCTTTGG
>DATFXE010000610.1:0-2610 GCA_035258585.1 Roseiflexaceae bacterium
TAAGAGTTCAAACATGAGTTATCTCGTATTTAACACGGTGGCTGCGAGGGCGTGGGAATGCGCCGCGGCGCATTCCCACGCCCTCGCAGCCACAAATAAAGCGGTCGCACGTGCTGGTTGGGCCGCTGCGCGGCCCAACCAGCACGTGCGAGGAGCAGATTGGAAAACTGCGCCGGGAATGATATGAGACATGCTGCATTACAACGCCCAAAGATCCGATTGTAAAATTCGGGATGACTCATGTCTACACTTTGAACTGAGCTCAGACAGCGGCGACCGCCAGAACTGCCGCCGGGCCGAGCGCCTGGGCGAGCCGGGTTAGGCCGCGGTGCTGGAGCGCCTTGATCGAGCCGACGCTGCGGCCAAGCGATTGAGCGATCTCGGCCAGACTGCGATCCTCGTCGAAGCGCAGGCACAGCACCATGCGCTGCTCGCTGGTCAGCACGCCCATGGCGCCCTTGATCTCGAGGTACGAGATGCGTGTCATCACCGCCTCATCCGGCGGCTCGAGTGAGCCGAGCTGGGTCTCGTCGAGCGGGATGGAGTGTCGGCGGCGGGCCTGGCGCAGCACGTCGACCGTGCGGGCGTAGGCGATCCGGTACAGCCAGGCCGAGAATGGCCAGCCGCGATCTTCATAGCGGCTCAGGCTCTCCAGTACCTTGACGAACACATCCGCGCAGACATCCTCGGCCAGCACCGGGTCGCTCAGGCGCGACGCGATATAGCGCTGGATCTGTGGCGCGTAGCGTTCGTACAACGCGCTGATCGCCTCGGCGTCGCCGGATTTGGCGCGCGCGATCAGCGATGACTCCGGCTCGGTGGTCCAGATCGGGTCGCTGGTTGCATCAGGGGGCATGGCCTCGAATTGTGGTAGCATCTGTTTGCCTCACTACGGCGGTCGACTCCATCCGGCCTGTCATAGAGTCAGTTTGCGGACGGGCGGGAGTTATGGCTGCGCTATTGGAAGCCCGTGTGTTATGAGGCGAGTATAGGGGGAGCAGATGAATGCGCAGTGATCAGCGCTGTGTGCTGGAGGCGCCGCCGCATATGCGACACAGGTATCGGATGTTCCGTGGCCCGCTTCTTGGGTTGGGGTACCCGAGGGCTCTCATGTGCGACTGCGCAGGGTTGATTGATGGCATTTATGCCATTAGGATGCGCTAAACCAGCTTTTGAAGACCTCGTCGAAGAAGCGATTTGCGAGCCTGGTACAACATTTTTCGACCGTTGGCTGTTGTGTGGCAAGATTACGCGCAGATTACAAGACAAAATTGGAGCAGATTACGACCGCACCGCATAGATAAAGTAACGACATGGGCTCGTAATGACAATCCGTTCATTCTGACTGCGAGCGAACCGACTTTGACCGCCATTTGCCCGCTCTACATCGCAACCAGCGTCGTCGCGTCGCGCAGGCGTGCGATATCGTCGGCGCGCACGATCCCGGCCCCGATCGTTAGCGTGTTGGCAGCGCCGCAGGCTACCCCCAACCGCAGCCCCTCGGCCAGCCCGCGCCGCTCTGGGAGCGCGGCGGCGACGCCGGCAAGCATAGCATCGCCGCTGCCCACTGCGCTGATCGCGGCGACTTCGGGGGCGCGCGCCATCCATGCGCCCTGCTCGCCGACCGCCACCGCGCCCGCTCTTCCCAGCGTGACGATCACCGCCGCCGGGCCGCGCGCCTGGACGCGTCTCGCCGCGGCGTGCGCTGCGGCCGGGCTGTCGATCGGTTCGCCGAGCGCTTCGCCTAGCTCCTCGGCGTTGATCTTGAGCAGCGCCAGAGGCAGATCGAGCGCCTCGGCCAGTGCGGCGCCACTGGTGTCGAGGTAGATCTGCCGATGGCTGGATAGCTCGCGCAGCAGCGCCGTCAGCTGGCCGGCGGCGACGCCCGGCGGCAGGCTGCCGGAGATGGCCAGCGCCGATGCCTGCGCGGCCTCCATCGCGATCAGGCGCGCCAGCGACTGCCAATCGTCGGCGCTCATGTGCGGGCCGCGCTCGTTGATCACCAGCGTGTCGGGCGCATCCTGGTCGATCACCAGCATGCAGATGCGCGACTCGCCGCCTGGCAGCCAAGACCAGCGCGCGTCGAAGCCCTCGGCCTGGGCCAGCGCGGCGATTCGGCGCCCGTTTGCGCCAGCCAGCGGGCCGCAGACGCGCGCCCTCAGGCCCAGTGCTCGCGCCACCCGTGCGACGTTCAAGCCTTTGCCGCCGGCCGCCTCGCGCGTCTCGGCTACACGCACGCTTTCCGCATGGCGGAAGCCCGGCGCCAGCAGCACTCGGTCGATTGCCGGGTTGGGGGTAAAGCAGAGCAGCATATCTTGATTTTCGATTCTGCGATGGATATTTGGATTTACAATTGCGCCATCTTATGATACTGCTGGCAAACTCGCCAGGTGGAGGTGCGGGGGCCGCAGGCCCCCGAAAAATTTCTCTTTTGCGGGTGGTTCGGGCGGCAAAGCCGCCCGAACCACCCGCAAAACCAATTTTCTTGGAGGGCTTGCAGCCCTCCAAACCTCGCATCTGAGTAAGCCAGCAGGATCATCTTATATCTTGATCGTAAGTGGTAAGTGCCGGATCGTCAATAATGGATAGGACTTACGCAGTTGACACGTT
>DATFXE010000611.1:0-7015 GCA_035258585.1 Roseiflexaceae bacterium
ATCGAGGCTAAATGTGCTGGAATGGCGATACCCCGCCACTGCGAGGCGCTGACACAGCCGTGGAAGGTCTCGACAACAGTACCTACCGCTAGTATCAACCCGTCGTAGGTAAGCAAGCATGGCTTTCCCCGTAGACAGCAATACAAATCGGTATATACGATGCACCATAGTAAAAGTGACACGCAGTATAGCGCCAAAGAGCAATTAGCGCAATTGATACTCTTCACTCTCATCCGAAGCAGATCGCTATCCGCTGTAGGCACGAGAACGCCCCAACCGAGGCCAGGGCACGGGTAAGTGGATGCCGCGGCCAGATGGTGCGTCTGGTGGTACAGGAGCAAAGCGCCTTCAACCGCGGCCACGAGCAGAGCGGCGATCCGTTTTGGCCGCACGGCGTCCTCGCGCGACAAGCTCCAGAACGCTGCCACGCACCACACGTACCGTGTGCTCGCCATCAAAGTGCACATCGTAGAGATCAACGGTGGGATAGTTGCCTACGACTCTGCCCTTCGTGTCGATGGGCAGGATATCAATCCATGCGAGCGTGCGGACCTGATCACCAGCCTGGAAGCGCGGCGGCTGCTGCATACCGTGTCTCCTTCCTAATCCCAGGCGTGCGCTGTGTGTAGCGGTCCTCGCTTCAATGGTTTCTCTATTAATAACAGGACTTGCGCGGTCGCCTACTCAGTGGGAGGCTTGGAGGGCTTTCGCCCTCCATGATCTTTTCTTTTTGGGGGCGGCTGCGCCGCCCCCGACCCCCCACTGCGTAAGTCCTATTAATAAGTCCTATCACGGTGAGAAAAAATACACTGCCCCTGGCTCATCACCAGGGGCATCATTGCGCCGCCCTGAGCCCCAGGCCCCGAGCGGCGCGGTGTAGTGCGTCCCTACCCTGCCAGCGGCATGGTGTGGTCAAACGCTGGCGGCTCAGCATCGCCACGTCCCCACGCCTCGGCGGCCAGAACCATGCGCTCGAATGTACCAGAGTTGAGCAGCTCGCGCAGCGCGCGGAGCTGGGGCATCGTGATGGGGTCAATATCAAGCCCATCGGTTCCGAAGGAAAACACGCCATCCGCACCGGCAGTGATGTGCCACTCCTCCAGAGTGGACTCGACACAGCTATGGCGATGATAGACGCCGTTCACGCCGTCGAAGACACCCATAATTGGCGTGCCATCGGCGAGCGTGCCAAAGGCCTCCGGATCGGGCTCGCGGTCGCCGCCGTCGATTTCTTCCAGCAGGCTGATTATGGCGTCGGTGTCCTCAGCGGCGCGCTCTTTGTCAATCCAGGCCGCGATCGCCGCTTCATCGTCGATCACGTCGGCCACAGCCAGTAGCAGGCCTCTGGGCTTGCGGTAGAGTTCCCCCGATCGCTGGAGGTCGTACAGTCGTTCTTGCTCGGCTTGTGAGAGTGCCACCGTGGTGTTCCTTTCTGTGTAGAAATAATTTGGATCCCACGCGGGCGGCTCTGGTTTAGAAACCGCCTGCGCGTGGGTGAAGGGTACGGAACTCGGGTTAGCTGGTGCGTTCTGGACCTTCGTGTGGCACATGTGCTGCTAGACCCATGCGCGACGCGAGCCACACTGCAGCGTGGCTCACATACCCAGGCGACGTGTGGAGGAGAAGTTCACTCGCGTGGAGCGATCGACGCGCCGCCTGGGCGGTTATCGAGGCCGGGCGGCTGTATACCCCGCCCGCACTCACCGCCACGGTCGAGCGGCGCATCAACACGGCCATCAGCTGGATTGGTCAGACGTTTTCCGCCATCCACGGCATGGCGTCCAGCATCCAGACCGACGCGGACGATCGGATGTCAGCGGCTACCAGCGACTTGCCGCCATTCTGCAAGACACCGAGGAGCAAACTGGTAAAGAGGCCGACTACTAGTGGGTCAGCTGTTTTGCCTATCGCCATTTACGAACCGCGGAACCGCAGAACCGCTGCTCACTGGTTCCGCGGTTCTGCTGTTCAACCGAATGGCGATGTCGAAACCAAACGACCCACTAGCAGTATGTCAAGACACTGCTCTCAGCCACATTTGGCGAGTTACTCATTCGGCTGGCTCCTTCGTTGGCAGAACACGACGAACGTGACCAGGGTCGCGATGCCGAACGCGGCGATGAAGGCCGCCATCGGAACGGCGGTGGTGGCGCCGCCGATGCCAACTAGCGGCGCGGTCACGGCGCCGATGCTGAACTGCAACACCCCCAGTAATGCCGACGCGCTCCCGGCCGTCGGCGTATCGGCCAGCGCCAGCGCTGTCGCATTCGGCGCGACGAGGCCCAGGCTGGCGACGATGATAAACAGCGACGGCAGCACCCCGGCCAGGCCGATGCCAGTCAGAACGACGACCAGCAAGCTAGCGCCGCCAAGCGCGGTCGCCGCGACACCCCAGGCCATCAGCGCTTGTGACGACACCCGGCCGACCAGCCTGCCGCTGACCTGGGCCATAATCACCAGCCCCAGGGCGTTGATGCCGAACAGGATGCCGATCAGTTGGGCCGAGGCACCGTAGATGTTCTGCAGAATGAACGGAGAGACAGAAATGTAGACGATCCCGGCGGCGAAGGCGAAGCCGGAGGAGACTGCATAGCCGACGAAGCGGCGGTCGCTCAGCAGATCGCGGAACGCACGCACGCTGGCGGCGCTGCCGCCGCTCTGCCGTCGGCTCGGCGGCAGCGTCTCGCCCAGGCCCAGGGCTGCGGCAAGCAGCAACGCAACGCCGATCAGTGCCAGGGTGACGAAGACTCCGCGCCAGGAGGTGAAGCGGAGCAGCTGGCTTCCAATGATCGGCGCGATGATCGGCGCGAGGCCGCTTACCTGCATCAGTAGAGCGAAGAAGCGCGCTTGGGTGACGCCCGAATAGAGATCGCTGACGATCGCGAGAGCTATCGCGATACCGGCCGCTCCGGCGACCCCTTGGACGAAACGCAGTGCGCTGAGCGCGGCAACCGAGGGGGCGACGAGACACAGCAACGACGCGAGCACGTAGGCGGCCATCCCGATCAGCAAGGGCCGGCGCCGCCCGAGCGCGTCGCTGCTTGGCCCGGCGATCACCTGGCCCAACGCCAGACCGAGGATTCCGGCGCTCAAGGTTACCTGCGTCTGCGCCATGCTGGCGCCCAGGTCGCGGCTGAGCGCCGGAAGCGCCGGCAAGTACATATCGGTTGATAAGGGGGCGAGCGCGCTCATTCCACCCAGGATGAGCACGTGGAGCGGCCGAATCGCGGTCGATCTATCCTTACTTGCCGCCGCACTCTGCTCAGGCAGCGCGGCAGAGAGGCTCAGTGCTGCTTCCTGGTTGCGCTGCTTCGACGAGACGTACCTTCTGGGCATACTTCCTCCAATAGTTCACTTCTGGCTCACCACACTGATTGTGGCGGGTAGGTAAGGAAGGGTGCAACCCTTCCTGATGTCCTTTCTGATAGTTGCACTGGCGGCTTCGCCGCCAGTGCAACTACCAGAAATATGCAGTCTGGGGACGGCGGTGCCGCCCCCAGACTGCCCACGCTGGGAAGCAACACCTACCCTTGTCAGCAGTATAAGTAATCTGATAGAATGAATGCAAATCATATTCTTCATATTGTTATGAAGGCTACACATATGAACTTCTCGCAGCTTCAGTGTTTCGTGGCGCTCGCCGACACAGGCAGCTTCACCGAAGCAGCCTATTCCGTGAGCCTGACGCAGTCGGCGGTGAGCCATGCCCTGGCCGCCCTGGAGAGCGAACTAGGTGTGACGCTGCTCGATCGCAACCGCAAAGGCGTCGTCGCGCTCACCAGCGTCGGCCAGAAGGTGATGCCACACGCTCGTGCCCTGCTGGCGCAGGCAGAGGCGATCGAACAAGAGGCGAAGGCCGCGCATGGCCTGGCAGCCGGGAAGCTTCGGCTGGGCAGCATTCTTTCCTTGATCTGCCCGGATTTGCTGGCCAGTGTGTTGACCTGTTTTCAGCAGCAGTTTCCCAACATGGAAGTGGTGCTGTTTGAAGGCACGCCGCAAGAAGTCGCAGAGTGGATCGCCAGCAGCATCATCGACGTCGGGTTCGTGCTGCACCCGGCCAGAGGTATCGACAGCACGCTGGTCGCGACCGATGAGCTATGCGTGGTCGTTCCTCGGCAGCACCGCCTGCACGCTCAAACGGCGGTGACGGCCGCGGATCTGATCGAAGAAGGCTTTATCATGTCGAAGACCGAGTGCGCGTTTCAGATGATGGAGATGGCTGGCCTCGAGCCCAGCCGGGTCAGGCCGCATATTCGCTACCAGGCCAGCGATAGTGCGACGATCCTTGCAATGATTCGTGAGGGGCTCGGCATCACGCTCCTGCCGCGCACGATGCTGCCGAAGAAGCTCGACGGGGTTGTTGCGCTTCCGCTCGACCCCTCACGCTATTTGCAGATCGGCCTCGCCGTCCGATCGCGCGACACGGCATCGCGGGCGGCAAAGCTGCTAGTACAGACGGCATTGGCCTGGACGCAGGCGCATGCATCTACAGCTGCTCCAACCAGCACTCCGACATTTGATGGAGGCGTGGCTGTGGATGGCTGATACAATTTAGCCTGCGTTCGCTCTGCTACTTACCGTTTTATCTGTCATGAGTCATCCCGAATTTTACAATCGGAGGTTTTGGCATTGCGGTGCAGTATGTCTCATATCGTTGCGGACGCAGTTTTCCAATCTTCTGCTCGCACGTGGTCGCTGGCGGCTGTGCAACGGCCGCCAGCGACCACGTGCGAGCACTTTATTTTGTGGCTGTGCGGGCGTGGGAATGCGCTTCGGCGCATTCCCACGCCCGCACAGCCACCGTGTTAAATACAGGATGACTCATGACAAAAGGAAGATAAAGTACCGCTGCGAACCACCACATCTGGGTCACCGCGTGAGTCCTTTTTTGAAAGGAGCAACAACGTATAGCAGATCAGGCGCACAACCACACGCACGAAGGTGTGCCGCACCTCAAGAGGCAAGGCAGCGCGACACAGCTGATCGTCGACGGCAGGCCGTTCCTGGTGATTGGCGGAGAGCTGCATAATTCCAGCTCTTCGAGCATCGAGTACATGCGGCCGATCTGGCAGCGCATGCTCGATCTGAACTTCAACACGGTGCTGGCGCCGGTATCCTGGGAACTGGTCGAGCCGCGCGAAGGCAACTTCGATTTCGAGCTGGTCGACGGCTTGATCGACGCGGCGCGCCGCCATAATCTGCGGCTGATTCTGCTGTGGTTCGGCAGCTGGAAAAATGGCATGTCGAGCTACATTCCGCTGTGGGTGAAGCGGGACTACGCCAGGTTCCCGCGCGCAAAGCTCCGCGACGGTGAGACAGTCGAGGTGCTTTCGACTGTAGCCGAGTCGAACTGGCAGGCCGACGCGCGCGCCTTCGCCGCTCTAATGCGCCATCTCGCCGAGGTAGATGGCCGCGACCACACTGTGATCATGGTGCAGGTGGAGAACGAGGTCGGGGTGCTCGGCGATTCGCGCGATCACTCGGAGGCGGCCAATCGAGCCTATGCCGCGCCGGTGCCAGCGGAACTGATCGCATACCTGCGGGAGCATCAGCCGAACCTGCTGCCCGAGATCCGCCAGCGCTGGGAGGCGGCCGGCGGCGCGACTTCTGGCAGCTGGGAGGATGTGTTTGGCGCCGGGCCGGCAACCGACGAAATTTTCATGGCCTGGCACTACGCGCGCTACGTCGATAGCGTGGCCGCGGCCGGCAAGGCCGAGTACGATCTGCCGATGTTCGTCAACGCGTGGCTGAATCGCCCACAGCAGCGACCAGGCGAGTACCCCAGCGGCGGCCCGCTTCCGCATGTCATGGATATCTGGCTGGCGGCCGGCTCGCGGATCGACCTGTTGACCCCCGATATCTACGCGCCGGATTTCGCGGCCTGGTGCCGAAAATTTACCCAGCGCGGCAATGGGCTGTTCATCCCCGAGATGCGCCGCGAGGACGACGGGGCCCGCAATGTCTTCTACGCGATCGGCCAGCACGACGCGATCGGCGTTTCGCCATTCGCGGTCGACTCGCTCGAGCATCCCGAGCAGGCGCCGCTCGGCAAAAGCTATGCCGTGCTGCGGCAGATCGCTCCGCTGATCCTCGAGCATCAGGGGCAGGGTGATATGCTCGGTTTTCTGCTCGACACTGAACATCCGAGCGTAACGCAGCAGCTAGGCGGCTACCAGTTGGAGATCAGCCTGGATGAAGTCTTCGTCTACAAGGCCGATCTGGGCTACGGCCTGGTGATCGCGGTCGGGCCGGACGAGTTCGTCGGCGCTGGGAGCGGCTTTCGTGTCGCCTTCCGGCCGACCACGCCAGGCCCGGCGCGAGCCGGCATTGGCGCAGTCGACGAGGGCGAGTACCGCGATGGGGCGTGGGTTCCGCGGCGGCGCCTGAACGGCGATGAGAACGACCAGGGCCGCCAGTGGCGCTTCTCGAACCAGGGCATTTCGATCGAGCGCTGCACCGTGTATCGCTACGAGTAGCATACATCCCAAGAGGAATGTGATGGCGCTCAATCTACGCGAAGCACGGCCCGACGAAGGACGGAAGACGACTGGTTCGTCTTCCGTCCTTCGTCTTTCGTCCCGCTCGTACACCTGATCTGATTACGACATCGCGACAGCCGCACGCCGCACCGGCCGCTTGCGCTCGGATTTGCGCTTGAGCCCGAGCAGCTGCACGGCGTTGGAGTCGGGGCCGTACTGGGCGATCACATCCGCCTTGGCGCCCAGGATACCGTCGTGCAGCGCCCACTCGGCCGCCATAGCCGCGTCGCGCGCGGTGGCCAGCGCTTGCACGGCGCGCACCTCGGCCTGCTGGGCCTCCTCCATCGCCCGGCCCAGCTCGGCCAGCTGCGCGGCGCCATAGGCGCTGTTGTGCGGCGTGTAGTCCGCCAGCGACTGGACGCCGATCAGGGCGTGGCGGTTGGCCTGGATTTCGTCGGATGACAGACGGCGGCTGCGATTGGTTCCCATTTGTAATGATCTCCTGCTACATAAATATGTCGCTCGCGCGCCAGACA
>DATFXE010000612.1:0-2464 GCA_035258585.1 Roseiflexaceae bacterium
GCGAACCGCAATCCCCTCGCCATCCAGCACCGCCGCGATATCGTGCGGGTGGACGCCTGTGAGCGTAAAACTGACGGCGCCGCCGCGCTGGTGGAGCGACTCAGGCCCGTACAGTTGCAGCCCTTCGATATCTGCAAGCCGCTCAAGCGCATAGCCGATCAGGTGCTGCTCGTGCGCAAAGATCTTGTCCATGCCAAGGCCGCTCAAGAAATCGACCGCCTCGCCCAGCGCGATCGCCTCGCCGATCGCTGGCGTGCCAGCCTCGAAGCGCGCCGGGATGTCGGCGTAGGTCGTCGAGTGCAGTGTAACCTCGCGGATCATCGAGCCGCCACCCAGAAACGGCGGCATCGCCTCGAGGATGTTGCGCCGGCCCCACAGCGCGCCGATGCCCGTCGGCCCGCACATCTTGTGGCCGCTAAAGGCCAGGAAATCAACTCCCAACGCTTGCACATCCACAGGCATGTGCGGCACGCTCTGCGCGCCGTCGACAAGAATGAGCGCCCCGGCCTCGTGCGCGCGCGCGGCGATCTCGCGCACTGGGGTAATAGTGCCCAGCACATTCGACTGATGGGTGAGCGCGACGATCTTGGTGCGCTCGGTCAGCAGTCTATCCAGGTCTTCCAGCACCAGCCGGCCCTCGCCGTCGATCCGCAAGAAGTCGAGCTGCGCCCCGCTGCGCTGCGCCAGCTGCTGCCACGGCACCAGATTGGAGTGGTGTTCCATCACGCTCAGCAGGATGCGATCGCCCGCGCGCACATTCGCATCGCCCCACGCGCGCGCCACCAGATTGATCGCCTCGGTGGTGTTGCGGGTGAAGACGATCTCCTTATGACTGCTCGCACCGACGAAGCGCGCCACCTTACCACGCGCGCGCTCGAACGCGAAGGTTGCCTCCTCGCTCAGCGCATACACGCCGCGGTGGACATTGGCGTTGGTGCGCTCGTAATACTCCTCCAGGCATGCGATCACCCGCCGCGGCTTCTGCGACGAAGCCCCACTGTCCAAATAGGCCAGCGGCTTTCCATTGACCTGCTGCTGCAAGATCGGAAACTCACGGCGCAGCGCCAGAACGTCAAATAATGTGAATGATGCCGCCATAAATTTTGAGTTCTGGGTTTTGAGTTTTGAGTTACTGCAACTCAGAACTCAAAACTCAAAACTTCCCTAGATCTTACCCTCGATTATCGCCGCCACTCGCTCGCGCAGGTCCTCGAGTGGAATGCGCTCGATCACCGGCTCGAAGAAGCCTGTCACAATCATATGGATGGCCTCGTCGCGCCGGATGCCGCGCGAGAGCATATAGAACAGCTGCTCATCGTCGATCTGGCCGCTGGTCGAGGCATGTCCGGCCTTGACGTCGTTGGCGTCGATCTGTAAGCCTGGGATGGAGTCGCTGCGCGACTTCGAGCTGAGATGGATGGCGTGCTCCTCCAGGCGCGAGTTGGTGCCCTGGGCGCTGCGCTCGATCTTGACCATGCCGTCGAAGGTCGAGTAACCCGCCTCATCCACCACTGTCTTGAAGTCCATATGGCTTTCGGCATTGGTGCCGACATGGCGCACCATTGGCGCGGTCAGCAGGCTCTGGCTGCCATTGGCGAAGGTCGCCGCGACCCAGTCGATGTGCGAGCCATTGCCTTCCAGCGCCACCTCGGCCTCGACATGCTGGAGCCGGCCGCCCAGGTTCAGCCCGATCCACTCGAGGTTGCCATCACGCCCGATCCTGGCGCGCTGCGAGCCGATGTGGTACACACCCGCGCCCCACGTCTGCGCGCTAACAAAGCGCACGCTGGCGTTGTCGCCGACGATGAACTCCGTGGCGGGAGCGGCCAGCGCTTGGCCGCCTTCGACCTCGACATCTCGCGAGACGTACTCTTCGATAAATGTCACGCTGGCACCGCGCTCGACGACGATCAGGTTGTGTGGGAAAATCGCCTGGTTCGCGTCGGCCAGCGTAAAGATCGCCAGCAGCGGCAGCTCGACCGCCACATTCTTGGGCACATATAGCAATATGCCATCCTGCCACAGCGCGGCATGCAGGGCGGTGAACTTGTGCGCCAGCGGGTCGATCGCCGTGTATAGGTGCTGCCTGACCAGCGCCTCATGATCGCGCAGCGCGGCCGCCAAGGTGGTGAAGATCACGCCCTGCTCGGCCAGCCTGGCATCCCACTGCACCGCGGTGCCCTGCGGGCCAAGCGGCGCGGCGATCTGATCGGATTGGAACCGCGTGAGGTCGGTGCGCTTCCAGAACGGCGGCACACTCTCGGCGAAGAAACGCCAGGCCGCCTCGCGGCGCTCGATGAGCCACTCCGGCTCGCCGGCCGCTCGCGCCGCCGCGGCGATCTCGCTATCGGTCAGCTCGGATAGTTTCGGTAAGTAGTTCATAATCTGTATACAGTCGGCAGTTGGCGGTCGGCAAACGGCAGTCAACCAAGCAAACAATGAAATACGCTGAAACTCAGTGATA
>DATFXE010000613.1:0-10636 GCA_035258585.1 Roseiflexaceae bacterium
GCCCGCAGCGCCGCCGCCAGGATGCGCTGCTCCAGCAGCGCCAGCGCGATCTGCTCCGGCGTCGGTGGCCCGGCCTGTTCGCCGCTTTGCGGCGCGGCCAGGCGGAATAGATCGTCGAGCGGACCTTCGACGGCCTGCCAGCGCCCGAACGCCGCGCGCACCGCGTTGTTAGTCCAGCGCTCGGCCGCACGCGGGTCGGCCGCGCGATCGGCGAGCTGCGGCTCCTTCGAGCGGTCGCCGTAGATCAGCAGGAACACCGAATCGTCGTCGGTCTGCCGGCCACGCGGGGTCGTGATTGTGATCGGCAGATCGCTCTCGTGGGTTGCCTGGCGCAGCATGGCCCGAACGCCGATCAGATCCTGGGCGTGCGGCAGCGGGCTGACACAGTAGACCGTGCCGAGATCCAGGAAGGTCGGCGTCTTGAAGATACCGCCGTTCTCCAGCACGCCGGTCGACCACTTGAACAAAAAGCCGTAGCGCGGCGGCACGCCGGCACGGTCGCGCCGTGCCAGCAGCATTGGGATGTCATCGAAACGGAACTTGTCATCCCAGATCATGAATCGCCGATTGATGAACACATCGTTGATCGATGTGACACCCTCGAACATGGCGCGGTCGATGGGGTCGAGCGCGTCGAAGTTGGCTGGGCAATCGCCGATCGGCGCGGGCGTAGGGGTAGGCGCAGGCGTATTGGTCGGGTCGATCTCCTCGGTCGTCGGCCGCGGCGCGGGCGCCGGCTTCGGCGCCGGCGATTCGGCCTCAATCGCGGCCGGAGGCGGCGTTGGCTGGGGTTCGGGCTGTGTGCAGGCCGCCAGCAGCGTGATCAGCGCGAGCAGGTGAAGTGAACGGCGCATGGCTATGGCGCTTTCTCTAGCGATTGTTGAGCTGGCCCTCACCCCCCAGCCCCCTCTCCCGCCGCCGCAGGAGAGGGGGAGGTTGCATTGTGATCAGTGGGAGTCAGCACATGGCTGAGATCAGCAAGGACTCTATCGAGTTGATGCAAAATCTGGTCGTTGGTGTAACGAATGATAGTATATCCAAGTGCTTGAAGTGCTTCAGTACGCACTTGATCGCGTTCAAGCTGATAGCCGTGTACAGGACCATCGATCTCGATGATGAGATGCTGATCCGCACAGCAGAAATCGACGATGAAGCGCTCAATCACATGCTGACGTCGGAACTTGAAGCCATCAAGCTGTCGATTACGAAGGCGACTCCAACGTATTGCTTCAGCGGGAGTATGCTCCCGACGGAGCTGCCGCGCTCTTATCTGCGTCTCCGCTTGGCCATGCCAGCGTTGCTTCGTCGACTTGCCATTCATCGAAAACGCCGCTTCTTCCTCCCCTCGCCCGTCGCAACGGGAGAGGGGTCGGGGGTGAGGGCCTTCTCTCCTCTCCCGCCGCCGCAGGAGAGGGTCGGGGTGAGAGCCATTCCACAAGCCAGAGTATAGCACAGCTTCTAGACGCAAAAACAGGGTGCTGGAGCTATTGGCTCCAGCACCCTGTCCTCTGACCTATCCGATCTGTCTCAAGCCCCTTGCGCCTGCGGTACCAGATGTGCGCGTCGCAGGATCTTTAACTCGATCGGGCGGGCGAAGTAATCCAGCCCGTAGAAGCCGACTGCCACGCCGCCGACCAGGAAGATGATCAGCCCCACGACCAGCATCTGCGGGTTGGTGCTGGTGGTTCCGGCGAACAGATAGGACAGGTTCATCACCACGCCCATCAGCGCCGCGAAGTGGGTGAAGATGCCAAGGATCAGCGCGATGCCGACCAGAATCTCGCCATAGGCCACCATATAGCTCAGCGCGGTGGCGTTCGGTAGGAAGACATCGCGCGCCAGTGTAGCGTACCAGCCTTGAACAGCCGGGTGGGCATTCTTGATCGGGTCGAAGTCTGCCGCGAGCGGTGATTTGGCGATCGCGCCCTTCAGGAAGCCAGCCACCGCAGTGCCGGCCTTGGGGCCGATCCACACGGCGTTGCCCTCGCCAAACACTTTCTCGATACCTGCAGTCAGCCACTCGTAGCCAAGCCACAGCCTGACGAAGAGCCAGATGATGCCGGTATACTTGGGTTGGTTGAGCGCTTTCATCGTGTTTTCCTCCTGATATATGTCGTCGTTTGTTTGTGCCTGTGGTCACAGAATACACCCGCAGCCAAGATAAATCAGGGAACGACGAGCAACCCGGCGTTACGGGATCGCAACCAGCGCCGGCCATAGGTTGGACGGCTCGCGCAATGAGCATATGATCTTGGCGTTCTTGGCGACGCCCAATTGGCAGCCGGCGGTAAAAACGAAGGTTTCTACCACAGTTAGGCTGTGTTCATCAGTATCCTGCAGACTACGACGGCGTGTAACGTAATATTCATCCGCGGGCGCGTTTATTAGAATGGCCTATGCTATACTCGAAACCGCGAATACGCTACGGAACGCTAACGCTGTATGCCATCGTTTTTCTGGGCCGCGCAGACGGCCAACGCCATCACCTGGGTCGTCTCATTGGCGGCGCTGCTGATCGTGCTGTGGCTGGGGCCGCGCCGCTGGACCAACCTGAGCTTCGCGTGCCTGCTCGTCGCAGTGATCATCTGGATGAGCTGTAGCTTCGGCGCGCGCCTGATGGTCAATCTACCCCAGCTCGGCGGTGACCCGAGCGCGCTGATGAACTGGGTCGCGCTCGGCTTTGCGCTGATCGGAATCACGCTCTTCTGGTTCGTCGAGAGCTTCTACCCGCTGCCGCGGCGCTGGCGCTGGGCGATCAATGCGCTGGCGGCGGTGATCTATGCCCTGTTCATCTACTTGCTCGCGCGCAATGAAATTGTCATCAATGTGCGACGGGGCGCCGACGGCGGGATCGACTTCGATATCACACCGCTGGCGACGGCGCTGTCGGCCTTCCACTATGTCTTCGAAGGCATCGCGCTGTTCCTGCTGGCGCGCCACGCCGCCTGGCGCACCCACCGGTCGCTGCTGATCGGCGCGCTGATCGTGGTGGCGACTACCGTGACGGCGCTGATCTTCCCCGCCACCTGGGTGCAGACCTATTCGATCGCGGTTGGGATGCTGTTTATGACGTACGAGGTGGTCGATCAGCAGCTATTCAATCCGCTGGTGCAGCTGAACCATCACCTTGAGTCCGAGGTCCAGCGCCGTACCGCCGAGCTAGCTCAATCGCTGGAGGCGCAGGAGCGCGTGAAGAGCGAGCTGGCGGCCGCGCGGACCATCCAGCTTAGCCTGCTGCCGCACACAACGCCGCGGGTGCCAAACCTGCGTGTAGCGGGCTGCTCGATCCCGGCCAAGGAGGTCGGCGGCGATTTCTTCGCCTATCACTCCTTCGCCGATGGCCGGCTGGGTGTGGCGGTTGGCGATGTCAGCGGCAAAGGTATTCCAGCCGCGCTGCTGATGGCGCTGGCGCTCAATACGTTCGAGACGCTGGTGGACGCCTACTCCGATCAGGGCGCACTGCTGACGGCCTGCAATGGCGCGCTGGCCCCGCGTATGATCCAGAGCAAGCAGAACGCGGCGTTCTTGAGCGTGGTGCTCGACAGCGCCTGTAGCGAGGCGCGCGTGGCTAACGCCGGCCTGGTGGCGCCCTTGCTCTGGCGCTGCGGCTGCGTCGAGTATATCGAGAGCTTTGGGCTGCCGCTCGGCGCCACCCATAGCGCGAGCTACGCCCAAGAGACGGTCGAGCTGCGGCCGGGCGATCGGCTGCTGCTGGTCAGCGATGGGATTGTCGAGGCCATGAACGGCGCACATGAGCTATGGGGCTTCGAGCGACTGGAGGCCGCCTTCCGCGCGGCCGGCCGCGACGACCCGGCCACGCTGATTGAGACAATTCTCGCGCAATTACGCGCCTTCACCGGCGACGCGCCGCAGCACGACGATATGACGATGGTGGCGATCGAGGTAGTAGGGGATGGGGTGTAGATCTTCTTACAACAGCGCGCTGACCAGGCGGGCGCTGTTCTGGATGAATTTTTCGCCGAAGGATTGTCGGCGCCATTCCTCCAGCAGCACCGGCGTCGAGCGCGCCAGGTAGCTCGCCTCGACCGCGCGCAGTCGCGCCACCGCCTCACGATCGTAGAGCACCAGCGTGATCTCCAGATTCAGCTGGAACGAACGCATGTCCATGTTGCTCGACCCGATCGCGGCGATATCGTCGTCGATGCTCATGTTTTTCGCATGCAACATGACCGGCGGGTTGAACAGCCGGATCTTGACCCCTGCTTCGAGCAGTTCCTCATAGTACGATCGCTGCGCCCGGCTCACGACCCACTGATCCGAGACGCCCGAGACGATCAGCGTCACATCCACGCCGCGCTCGGCGGCGATGGTGATCGCCGAGAGCAGCCCGTCGTCCGGAACGAAGTAGGGTGTGGTGATGACGGCTTTGCGCTGCGCCGAGTGTAGGAGCGCGATGAACAAGCGCAGATTGTTCTCGCTCTCGTAGGCCGAGCCGCTGGGCAGCACTTGCGCCAGCATATCGCCGGCCGGCGCGAACTCGCCCGCAATCTCCGAGAAGTGGGCGTCGTCGAGTACGACGCTGGTTTCGCAGAACCAATCCGTCGCGAAGACGGCCTGGAGCTGCGCGACGACCGGCCCGCTTACGCAGGCCACCAGCTCTTCGTAGACCAGATCGCCCTGGCCGTGGTAGGTCTTGAGCACCATATTCTGCGAGCCGGTGAAGCCGATCCGGCCGTCGATAATCACAATCTTGCGGTGGTTGCGCAGATCCAGGCGCGACCACTCCTTGTGAATCGGGTCGACCGCCAGCATGCGGTGCGACTCGATCCCGGCCGCCGCCAGCCGCGCCTGCATGGCCTTATAAGGCTTGTAGGCAAGCGATCCCAGGTGATCGTACAGGACGCGCACCTTGACTCCGCGCTCGACCGCGCGCTCCATGGCGGCGAACACACACTCGGTGGCCGCGTCCAGCACCAGCGCGTAATATTCGATATGGACATAGCGCTTGGCGGCATCGATCGCCTCGGCGATCCGTTTGATCGTGCCGTTGTAGTCGGGCAGAAATTCGACAGTGTTGCCGCCGAACGCTGGCATGCCGCCAAGCTTCTGGCTCATACGCACCAGCCCGGCCAGGCGTCGACCAAGCCTGGGTGTGTGGAGATGTGCATTGGCCTCTTCACGTTGAATCGCCCGCATCCGATCGACGATCGCCTGGTTGGCGCGTCGTTGGATCTCGCGCCGGCGCCGCGAGAGCTTGGGACTGCCGATCAGCAGGTAGACGATCCAGCCGATCACTGGCGTTAGAAAGATCAGCAGCAGCCAGGCCTGCGCCGCCGCTGGCTTGCGCCGCTCGGGGATGAGCGTCAGCGCCGACAGCTGCAGAATCAGCGGCCCGAACGTCAGCAGATATGGCATGACCAGGGCAAAGAAATCCGAGATCGATGATGAAATCGTGGGCATCGCGATTTCCTGGAATCTAGATGACGACGGACGACCGACGACCGGCAATCGGCGATACGCGTCATCCTCGACTATCAATCGTCCATCGTCATAAGACAAGGAACTGTTTTCCCCTGCACGATTAGCGCAGCTGCTGGCCCGTCTTCATCATATCGCGGATCTCAATCAGCAGCTTGGCCTCGTCGGTCAGCGCCGGCGCGGGCATCTCCTCGGGCTTTTTGAAGTGCGCCATCACGGTGTTCATGGGTACGATGATGAAGAAGTACACGGCGACCGCTATCAGCAAGAAGCTGACGATCGCATTCAGGAATAGCCCGATTTTGAGTGGACCAAGCACGATTGCGCTGAAATCCGGTTGGCCGAAGATCGCGCCGATCAAGGGCGTGATGATGTCTTCGACCAATGAGGCGACAACCGCCCCGAACGCCGCGCCAATGATGACGCCCACCGCCAGATCGATCACATTGCCGCGCAGAACGAAATCCCGGAATCCCTTGAGCATACTGCCTCCTTTTTACAAGAATACAGCGATTACTTGCATGGCTGCGCATGCCGTGACGAGATCCCAGTGAATGTTCGAACGCCTTCTGAGCCACCATGTTTATGGCTCATGAACAAGGTGTTTCTAGGAGGGCTCGATACCCTTCCCAATACCAAATTACCGCGCTGAAAGCGCATTATAGCGCAAACCGGCTATATGTGGGGCGCATGGCCATGAGGCGGCTGGCGAAACGAACGCCAGAACACCAGCGCGCTCAGCCCCGTCAGCGCCGCGCCGAGCAGAAACAGGCTCTGATAGCCAAACGCCGCGATGATGTAGCCGCCGCCGAAGGTCATCGCAGTGAAGCAGATCCCGGCGGCCATCTCCGTCAGCCCGGAGACGGTTGCGCGCTGCGCCGGCGGAACCAGCTCCAGGAAGTAGACAATCGACGCCGGGTAGCGGATCCCTGAAAGGCCAACCACGCCGATCAGGCTCAGCCCGGCCGCGCCCCAATGCGGAATGAGCGCGATCGGCAAGATGCTCAGCGCGGTCCCGAGCGAAGCGCCGATCACCACGGCGCGAGTGCCGTAGCGCGAGGTCAGGGTGCCGGTGGCCAGCGCGGCCGGGATACCCAGCAGCCGGCCGAGCGCGATTAGCAAGCCAATCCGCGCCGTGGATACGAGCAGCGCCGAATCCAGATACACGTTGAAGAACGTGGTTGTGACGGCCAGGCCGGCAACCTGGAGCACGCGCACGATCGCAATCATCGTCAGCAGCCCGATCAGCGCCCTGGCGATCGGCGGCGCGGGCGTGGCGACTGTGGGTGCCGGCGCCGCTTCATGTGTAATCGCGGCCGGCCGCGCGGCGTGAAGCGCCAGCATGGCCGGCAGTATCGCCAGGCCCGCGATCAGCAGCGCATAGCGGTAGGGCGCAGCCTGCGCGGTCGATCCCCCCAGCAGCGCCGCGATCCCCGGCGGCAGAAAGCCGCCGATCAGGCTGCCCAGGAAGGCCGCCAGCGCCAGCAGAGCAGTCTGCAGCGAGAAGATATGCGTGCGTTGCTCGGGGCGGATCGCCTCCATCACAAATGGCGCTGTGTTGACGAAGTACAGGGCCAGCCCAAGATACAGCAGGCTGACATTGACCAGCAGCCAGGCCAGCCGCCACTTGCTCGCCAGCGTATCGGCTAGTGGCAGCAGCATGCTGCCAGCCGCCAGCAGGCTAAGGCCAAGCAGCATGATCGGGCGGCTGCCCCAGCGCGCGCCGATCACACCGGCCGGCAGGCAGGTCAGTGCGAAGGTCAGCGTGCCGGCGGCGTTGATCAGGCCGATCGTCTCGGGGCCATAGCCGAGGCGCAGCAGAAACAGGTTGAGCAGCACCGAGTAGATCCCGCCGTCGATCGCGAAGCCTACAAGCCCGACGGCGACAAAGTAGCGCGCGACGGCGGGCGTCAGCCGCGGCAGCCAGCGCAGGGAGCGAAGCTTCATTGTGTACCCTGGATGCGCCGCGCGACACACGATCGCCGCGGCGCTGCTACTCGATCGATGTTGGAACATGAGCGGCTATTATACGCGCAGATTCAGCAGCGGCATTTACCTTTGTGGCTAGGGTGGCGCGGGCACGCGCTACCCTAGCCATAAAATAAAGCCGGATGCCTGGGGCGATTTCAGGCCGCGTAGCGGCCTGAAATCGCCCCAGGCATCCGGCAGTTAGGGTGCAGCGCCCACAACTGCACGATGTGTACTGCACCCCAAATTTAAGCGGGATCAGCTACCCGGCATATAGAAGGCATCGTAAAACGCCTCATCCAGGTGATGGGCCTGATACGCCAGCACCGTACGGAACGGACCACTGCCAGCGGGGAAGCGGCCATAGCGCTGGTAGACATAATCGCAGTAGCCGATCGTCGCGGCGATCGTCTGGTCGGAGTAGCGCGGGATGCCAGCCTGCACGGCCGCCCCATCGCGCCAGGCTGTGGCCGCCCCGCCGTCGCGGAAGGTGCCGCTGCCCTGCGCATACTTGTAGTCCACATAGGCCAGCACTGCTTCTTCCATATTGCGGTAGTATGGTGGGCAGAACGGCTTGATCAGCGTCGCGCCGTCGCGCTCGAGGCCGATCGCAGTCGGCACCACCAGCTCCTTCTTCAGCAGCCTCAGCAGCGCCTTCATTATTGGCCCGGCGCCGATCGTGCGCGAGAAGGGGATGTCTTGCATCCGAAAGCCCAGCGCCTGTGTCCAGCCAAACGGGTGCGCGGCGAAGTGAGGGAAACCGCCCAGGCCGAGCGCCTGCGCCATCAATCCCAGGTTTTGTAGCATGGCGCCCTGCTCGATCGCGGCGAACTCGCAGATCCAGGTTTCGAGCACCCCGAGCGTACCGAAGCGGCCGGCGCGCGGGTCGTCGTAGAGGTGGCCGCCCTTCGATCGCACGAATTGGCCGACACCAGCCGGTTTGAAGCCGTTGCGCTCATCCAGCATGAAATAGCCAAACTCTTCGCTGAAGGCCGAGAGCATGACGTTGATATAGAACTGGCTCAGCTCGCCGATCGGCAGGAAGTAGGTCGAACCGGGCTGGTTGGCCGACCATTTGTTGAACGGCGGCGTAAACGGCGGGGTGCGCGGCACGTCGACGCGCTTATCGGCGATCTGAACGCGCCCGCTTTGGTATAGACCGACAAGCTTATGTTCCTGAGCCAGCTGCGCCAGGCCGGCGATCTCGGCGCGCGGATAATCTTGTGGGCGCTTGAGCATCCAGGCACCCTGGTCGTTGATCACAAAGACGGCATTGCTGTGAATCGCGTCACCGCTGGGCACGGTACGGCCGACCAGATGGCTCATGATGTTGCCGCTGCTTGCCTCCGGTACGTCGCCGGTCTGATACGGCAGGTCGGCCAGCACCGGGCCGGTGATGCCGCAGGCGGCGAAGGCCAGGGCGGCTTCTTCCTCCAGGCTGAGCGGCTTGTGTGACTGTGCGCTAGCATACGCCAGCGGCCCGCCATTCAGGCGAAACCCTTTGCCGAAGCGCCGCGAGCGCCGCTGAATCAGCGCCTCCAGCAGCGGATAACGCGCCAGCCGGTCGGGTAGATCCGGCGATACAGAGACTGATTCGATTGTCACGATATTACCTTCATTTTCAGGACTTGCGCGGTGCCCTAGATATGGGGAGTGGGGCAGCGGTACTTTATCTTCATTTTTTCTTTCTTTTTGCTCGCAGAGCAGAAAAAGAAAGACAGACGAATGCGACCTGTGAAATGTACTCTAGAACCTCGGCTACCTACGCTGCCCGACTGCGGAAGAGTGTCAGCCCGAGCCAGATATACCAGGCAGGGTTGACCAGGAACCCGCTCAGGAGCACCGGCACGAGCAGTACCGGGTTCGCCGGGCTCAGGATGGTCAGGCGCGCGAGGTAGATGAACAGCAGCAGCGCCGCCAGCACGTAGGTGAGGTATCCAAAACTGCGCGGAAGAGTGCCATCCTTAGCGATCAGCCAGGCGTTGACCAGCAGCGCGATCCCCGCTACGCCAAAGGTCAGGAGGCCACGCGGATCGATCTGGCTTGGCAGGTCTGCGTTCACTGCTGATGGCGGATTGAGCGCGTTGGCCAGATCGTAGCCGCCATGGATCGCCGCGCCAAGCGCGCCGGCGCTACCCAGCAGCAGCGCCCAGAGTGCGGCGGTCGCGTTTGCGGAACGCAGCCGCTGATAGAGCGTTGCCAGCGCACTGCTAGCAAGTAGCCCATTCAATGTGAGGAATAGTGCGCTCAGCAGCCCGCCCAGGGCTGGCGCGCTGCGGCTGATAATCACGAACGCGATCGCGTAGAGCAGGCCGCCTATACCGGCCAGGATCGCGCAGATGCCGCCAAAGCGATCGAACGAGGCCGTCGGCACTTCGTCGTTGGCGCTACGGTTGAGAATCGTTTGTGTTGCCATTCACTGTGCTCCTTGTGAGATCGTACGCATAGCATGGATCGTTACGCCTTTGTTTATTCATTCGATCCGAAGTATCGCCGTGGATGCATTTCACAATACTCACATAATTAGGACTTACGCGGTGGTGGGGTTTGGGGAGGCTCTGCCTCCCCAAGATCTTCTTTTTCTGGCTCACTGCGGCGGCTCTGCCGCCGCAGTGAGCCAGAAAACAAGCTTGTTGGAGGGCTTGCAGCCCTCCAAACCTCCCTACTCTACGCGACTGCGTAATTCCT
The DNA here is from genome assembly GCA_035258585.1 of Roseiflexaceae bacterium. Taxonomy (GTDB): domain Bacteria; phylum Chloroflexota; class Chloroflexia; order Chloroflexales; family Roseiflexaceae; genus DATFXE01. Next base: position 10,096 of record DATFXE010000613.1, read on the forward strand.
GTCACATAACAATTGCTCAGTATCTTGACAAATCGCCGCCAAGCGAGTACAACAGTGGTAGTTTTCGCGTTGTAGGTGCTGTGTGCGTAGCGGGACGACAATTGGCGGCTGGTACGGCCAGGTCAGGCGGCAGTGGCACGCGCTGCGTGCCCGGCTGCGTCGCGAGCGCGCGGCCGTCGCGCTGATCACGCTGCTGGCGGTCGGCCTGGGCGAGCCGCTGCTGTGCATCATTCACTGCCAGGTCTGGCTGCCGCTGATCTACGATCGCTACGTCGCCGCCCAGTACCAGCACGACCATCACCACCACGGCCACCACATGATGAATGGCATGGTGATGATGAACGATATGTTGCCAGCTGAGGCGGCCTCTGTGCCTGATGCCATCGCTCCGGCGCAGCTGCCGGCGGGCGACTCGGGCTGCTACATGCTGCGCGCCAGCGGGAATCACGACGGCACACCGTTCCACGTGCCGCAATCGCCCGTCCACGATGTCCTACCGGCACTGTTGTTACTGATCGCGCCAGTGCTGTTCGCGAGCATA
>DATFXE010000614.1:0-8232 GCA_035258585.1 Roseiflexaceae bacterium
CGGAAGTCGCTGCTGCCAAACATTTGAAGAGGTAGTCACATCAGTGACGTATAATAGCCCGAGCGTACAAGCATACCCAAAGGAGCCGGCGATGCCTGATGTACCATCCCGCGAGGATCTGCTCGCGACACTCGAACGCGAACGTGCCGCGATGCTGGAGCTGCTGCCGCGCTTCGGCGACGAGCAGATGCGCACGGCAATGCGCGCCGACGGCTGGACCGCGCACGATATCGCGATGCACACGGCCGACTCGAACTACGGCCTGGCGCTGATGGTGCTGGGTGAGCTTCCGCCGCCCTTGCAGATCAACGAGCAGACCGGCTGGATGAATGTCGATGACCTCAACGAGCGGCGCCGGCAAAAGAATGCCGCGCTGCCGCGCGAGAAGGTGTTGAGCCGTATGGCCAGCTCGTTCGATCACGCCCGCCGCGCGATCGAAACGATCGAGGATTATGACGCGCCCGGCCCACTCGGCCCGCGCCACACCAAGCGCCAGTGGCTCAAGCGGATCGTCGATCATGCCGGCGAGCACCGCCGGGATCTGGAGCAGTTGCTTGGTTAAATCCTGGTTTCGGTCTCAGGTCCTATGTAACCTCCCTCTCAGGTCGCATCCATTCTGGGGCGCCGTGTAGTATGCTAGTTTAGACGCATCAGATGGAAATGAAGAGCTGAGATCGGCGCGGCGAGCAGCACGGATGCAATGCGCCGAGGGAGGATGACGATGCACCAGCTGTCTGGGGGCGCCGAGCGAGCCAGGAAACACGCGCACATTCAGGCCCTGCGCAGCCGCGCCCAGGAGCTCGAGCACAAGCTCGAGATCGGCGCTTACGATTCGAAGATCCGCCAGCGCGAGGCTGAGCTGCGCGAGCTCCGCCAGCGCAAGCTGCTTATGGAGAATGAGCTTCAGCGCCTGCACCGCACGCTGAAGGAGCTGGCCGAGTAGCTTGGCTTGGGGCCTTAGCGGTACCTTTCCTTCTTTGTTTTTCGTTTTTTCGCTCTGCGAGCGAAAAAACGAAAAACAGATAGGTATGACTACAGGTACCGTAACAGCCAGGCCTGGCTCGCACGATCGAGCTCGGCGAGACCGCGCACGTCGTAGTGATTGCCGTCGACATCGGTATCAAATAGCGATTTGGCGCCGGCATGACTATTTTCTCACGCAGGTTCCGCGTCGTGCAGCGCCGCGCGCCCCGGTCGGTCTCAACCGTCCATTGCCGCGCCAAAGAACATCGTTCTTTGGGCGTTTTTTTCGCCCGGCTGTGCTATGGTAAATCAGAAAAGGCGGCGGTTCCACGTAAGGAACCGCCGCCTTTCTGCGTGGTGGGGCAAGGAAGGGCGCAGATCTTCCTGATGCCTTTCCTGGTCGCCGTGCTGGCGGCTGCGCCGCCCCCAACCCCTGGGTAGGCAGCGATATCTACCCTGATCAGACCTCGCCAGGGGAATGATCAAACGTCACAGCCGAGTCTGATCCTCGTCGTCCAGGCGGGTGGTCTCGCCGGTCGCGGCGCTCTCGTCCTCGACCGGGACATTCTGGCTGGCTGCGCCGCCTGTCGGCGCGTTGCCCTCGGCCTGGATGCGCTCGACCACCTTGCGCAGCTGCTCGTTCAGCTGGGCCAGGCCCGACACGACCGTCTCCTGAATGTCCTGCACGACCTTGCTCTCGCGCGCCTGCGCGACCGCCTGGCGCCCGCGCTCCTCGGCCTGCTGGAAGCGCGTGTCGCTCTGCACCGTCTTGACCGCGGTCTTGAGCTGCGCGGTGATCTCGCGCACGCCGCCGGCTAGGTCCTTCTGGAGCTGCTTGGCGCGCTCACTCTGGATGGCGGCGCGGAAGGCCGTCTCGAGCTGCTGGCCCATCTCACGCAGCTCATTCATCAGATCGGACGAGTCCTTGTCCTGCCCCGGCTGCTGGTTGGTGTTGGGTGTGTTCTCACTCATGGTATGGTCACTCCTCCAAACTATATGGCGGATACGGCTGTCACGCATCCCATTTTCGGCACGGCCAGGCGTGCGAAGCGCTTCTATCAAATCTTGATAGATAGTCTCTTTTAAGGGGAGGTGTGGAGGGGCGGCGAAGCCGCCCCCGCACCCCCACCATAAGGGGACGATCATAGGATTTTTGATATTACGCGCACGCGCATGACGCGTCGTGTCATATTGGACGCCGGGGCGCAGAGCGATGTTGCGGGGATATTGTACCATATTAGGATTCTTCTGCTTGACGGAAGCCGCCGCGGCACATACAATACGAGTAACATGATTGACAAATATAACAAATAAGAGGTTTTCATGGGGCGAATTTACAACAACATCACCGAACTGGTCGGTAATACGCCGTTGGTGCGCCTGGGCCGGGTCAACGACACGCAGGCGACGATTGTGGCCAAGCTCGAGTTTTTTAACCCCGCCAGCAGCGTTAAGGACCGGATCGGCCTATCGATGATCGAGGCGGCCGAGCGCGCCGGCAAGATCTCGCCCGGCAAGACGGTGATCGTCGAGCCGACCAGCGGCAATACCGGCATCGGGCTGGCGTTTGTGGCGGCGGCCAGAGGCTACCGGATCATCCTGACCATGCCCGACAATATGAGCATCGAGCGGCGCAAGCTGCTGCGCGGCTTTGGCGCCGATCTGGTGCTGACGCCGGCCGCCGAGCGCATGCCCGGTGCGATCAAGAAGGCCGAGGAGATCGCGGCCGAGATCCCCAACGCCTGGATTCCTCAGCAATTCGAGAACCCGGCCAACCCCGAGATCCACCGCCGCACCACCGCCGAAGAGCTGTGGAATGACACCGATGGCCAGATCGACATGCTCATCGCCGGCGTCGGCACCGGCGGCACGATCACCGGCGTCGCCGAGGTGATCAAGCCGCGCAAGCCAAGCTTCAAAGCGATCGCGGTCGAGCCCGACGGCTCGCCGGTGCTGTCGGGCGGCCAGGCTGGCCCGCACAAGATCCAGGGCATCGGTGCAGGGTTCATCCCCGCCGTACTGAACACCAGCATCATCGACGAGATCGTGCAGGTCTCCAACGACGCGGCGTTCGAGACAGCCCGGCGCCTGGCCAAGGAAGAAGGTCTGATGGTCGGGATCAGCTCAGGCGCCGCCGCGTGGGCCGCGCTGGAGGTCGGTCGCCGGCCCGAAAACGCTGGCAAGCTGATCGTCTTCATCGCGCCCAGCAACGGCGAGCGCTACCTCAGCACCGCGCTGTTTACGGACGAAGCCTGACACCATTGTAGATTGCAGATTGTAGATTGCAGATTTCAGGTAATCTACAATCTACAATCTGCAATCTGCTATTATTCCAGGCCGCGCACCCGCAGCTCATCGACTACCTCCTCGACGCCATCGACGTATTCGGCCACCGCCAGCAGGTTATCGCTGTCGACAAGGTCAGCGACTTCGCCGCGCAGTGTCACGACGCCGCCAACTGTCTCGATCTGGATACGGTCGGCGTACTGGTTGGTGACGCTATCCGCCCGCAGCGCCTCGCGCACGCGCGCGCTCATCTCGTCGTCGGCGCTGCTAAAGGTACTGTGATGGTTTTCATCGTACGGCTCGTCGAGCGCGGACACGCCCAGGCCGCTGGCCACCTCGGCATTGTCGTAGCCGCCGGGTATGACCGGTGGATCGACCGGCGGAATATAGGTGAAGCCTTCCTCGATCGCCTCCATTGCGTCATCGGTCTCGTCGGCACGCATCTCGAGCTCGGTCATCATCTCCAGATTCTCAGCGTCGAGTTCGCCAGGCAGATCATCCGCCGTGCCGGCCTCCAGCTGGCCCTCATACACATCCATGGATGTGAGCTGCCCGAGGTCGTCGACTTCGTCGGCGGCCGGGAACTCGCCCTGATCGTCCGGCGAGCGATAGCCGGCCATCTGGCGCAGCTGCTCCTCGATCGACGGGCTGGGCGGATTGAGCGGCGTATCAGTCGATGGATCGCGGCTGGGCCGGTTGGGAAGCCGGGCCGGCTTGCGGCTGCGTTTGGTCATGATCGTGTGCTCCTTTCCACGTACCTGCTGCGCAGCCTGTTGCACGCAGCGTGCCAGCATTCTCATAATTCTACTCGATTGTGATATATAGTAGGACTTACGCAGTTGGCGTTTTAGCGGGGGTGCGGGGGCCTGCGGCCCCCGAAAAGCTTCTTTTCCGCCCACCCGTGGCGGCAAGGCCGCCACGGGTGGGCGGAAAAAAGAGTTCTTTTGGAGGGCTTTGCCCTCCAAACCTCCCAACTGCGTAACTCCTAATATAGTTTGAAGCGCAAGAATCAGATAGACGCTTTGACACAGTTGTACTATCATGCACTTGTGACCACATCAGTTCGCGGAAGCGAGGTAGACCATGGATGAGGAACGCTGCTGGCAGGCGGTGCTGGGGCGCGAGAAAACATTTGACGGCGCATTCGTCTACGCGGTACGCTCGACCGGTATCTTCTGCCGGCCTACATGCCCATCGCGGCGGCCGCGGCGCGAGCAGGTGATCTTCTTTGGCCAGCCGGCCGCGGCCGAGCAAGCTGGCTTTCGGGCCTGCCAGCGCTGCCGCCCGGCGGCCGCCGATAGCGCAAGAGAGCCGATCGGGGCCGATGATGCGCGAACGGTCATGGTGCGGCGCGCCTGCCAGATTATCGAAGAAGCCGACGAGGCGCCGACGCTGAGCGAGCTGGGCGAGCGGATGGGACTTAGTCCCTATCATCTGCAACGAACCTTCAAGCGGGTGATGGGCATCACCCCGCATCAGTACGCCGACGCGCACCGGATCGATCGGTTGAAGGCGCGGCTGAAAAAGGGAGATAACGTGACGACAGCGCTTTACGAGGCCGGCTATGGGTCGAGCAGCCGGTTATACGAACAGGCCCCCGAGCGGCTAGGTATGACGCCGGCCACCTATCAGCGCGGCGGCGCCGGCGCCCAGATCGGCTACACGATCGCCGATTCGCCGCTCGGCCGTCTACTGGTTGCCGCCACCGAGCGCGGGGTCTGCTTTGTCAGCCTCGCTGACGACGACGCAGCCCTTGAGACGGCGTTGACCAACGAGTTTCCGGCCGCCGAGATCCGCCGCGACGACGCCGTGCTGGGCAGATCGGTCGACGCGCTCGTGAGGCACCTGAGCGGCGAACAGCAGCAGCTCGATCTGCCGCTGGACGTGTGCGCCACGGCGTTTCAGCGCCGTGTCTGGGAGACGCTGCGCGCCATCCCCTTTGGCGAGACACGCAGCTATCGTCAGGTCGCTGAGGCGCTCGGCCAGCCGACAGCGGCGCGCGCCGTGGCGCGGGCATGCGCAACCAACCCGGTGGCGCTGGTCATCCCTTGCCATCGGGTGGTCGGCGAGGGCGGCGACCTGCGCGGATACCGCTGGGGAGTTGGGCGCAAGCACGCCCTGCTGAAGCGTGAGGAAGCCGAGCGTTAGGCATGGTTCGAGTCGAACACAATCAGCTTGACAGTTGGGGAGGTGTGGAGGGGCCGAAGGCCCCTCTACACCTCCCCAACGGTGGGGGTTTGGGGGCGGCTGCGCCGCCCCCAAACCCCCACCCAAAGTGTAAAGTACGTTTGAAACATGCCTTAGACAACAAACGTTAGAACGTTGGAACGTTCCAACGTTCTGACATACTCTGGAGGAAAGGTGAACGTCGATAAAACGATCGTCGAACAGCCCGCACGCGGCGGCATCGTGGCCGCGGTCGGGCCGGAGCTCGGGCAGTTGCTGGTGGTCGGGCTGTGGGCCTCGACCTTCATCGTCACCAAGGCCGCGTTCGCCGAGATCGCGCCGCTGGCCTTCACCTTCGTGCGCTTCGCCCTGATGACGGCGCTGGCGTTCGCGGTGCTGGCGGCGCGCGGGCAATCATGGCGCGTGCGCCGGAGCGATGTGCCGCGATTCTTACTGGCCGGATTGGTCGGGTATACGTTCTACCAGCTGGGCTTCGTGCTCGGCCTGGAGCGCACGTCGCCATTCGCCAGCTCGCTGCTGATCGCCATGGTGCCGCTGTTCACCATGCTGATGCTGGCGCTGCGCGGCGAGCGCACACCTGCCCGCGGGTGGGCCGGGCTGGCGATTGCGCTCATAGGCGTGACAATCTTCCTGGCCGATCAGCTGGGGCGCGGGGCCGATGGGTCGCTCATCGGCGACATGCTGAGCGTCGGCGCGGCAGTGTCGTTCGCACTCTACGGCGTGGTCAACCGGCCGCTGGTGCGCAATTACCCGCCCGAGACCTACACCGCCTACACGCTGCTGGCAGGCAGCCTGCCGCTGATGCTCATCGCTACCCCGTCGGCGCTGGCCCAAGATTGGGGCGCGATCTCGCCGCTCGGCTGGCTGGCGATCCTCTACATGGTCGTGCTGCCAGTCTACGTGGCATATATGATCTGGAACTGGGCGATCGCCCGCCGTGGCGCCGCGGCGGCCACCAGCTTCTCGCTGCTGGTGCCAGTCGCCAGCGGCTCGCTCTCAGCCTGGCTGTTTGGCGAGCAGTTCGGCCCGCTGAAGCTGCTGGGCGCGGCGCTGGTGCTGGCCGGGTTGATGATCCTGCGGACGCCGGCGCGTGGGCAAGCCAAGTAACCTAATTTCAACCGAATCATCTGATTTACACGACTTACGCTGTGCCCAGATGTGGAGAATGTGATTTAGGAGTGGTTGAGCTCACCCTCCCACAGGTTGAATGTGGTGTGATTAATGTCATCGCACACAAGCTGGGGGAGGGTTTCCACTGCCTCGCTCCCTTTCGAGGGCTTGAGACGGTATCATATATGGGTGTGGCGTTCGGCCGATTGCGCGATACAGATATCGTCCGAGTGACACAGCCCACCATCGCACGCCAATATAGCAAAGAGCACATAGCCCGCCACAGAGGACGCAGAGACACTGAGTTTTGTTCTCTCGCCTCTGTGCTCTCTGTGACCCCTTCGACTGCGCTCAGGGCAAGCTCTGTGGCTCGATCCTGTTGCTCTGGGTTATAGAATGTGAGTTCTCCCATGCCACTCCCACCAGACTCCCAGGCAGAAGAGCTGACCACGCGCGGACAGGCGCTGCTCGAGCAAGGCGACCCGCGAGAGGCCCGGCCGATGCTGGAGCAGGCGCTAGCCCTCTGGCAGCAGGCGAATCACCTCGCCGGCGCCACACACACCCTGGAGCTGTTAGCCCTGGCGGCGCGCCGATCGCATCTGCCCCTACTGGCGAAAGAGTACCTTCTACAAGCGCTGCTCAATCGCCGCCAGCTGGGCGATCGACCGCATGAGGCCGAGCTGCTTACCGATCTCGGAAACCTGTTCGCCAGCATCGGCGAGCGCGCTGCTGCGATTGCGTACTACTCGCAGGCTCGTGCGCTCTATCAGAGCTTGCTGGATCGCGAGGGCGAGGGCGTCGTGCTCCTGGCGATCGGGAAGGCCCATCAGGAGGCCGGGGACACGCAGGCGGCCTTGCCATACTTCCGAGAGGCTTTTCCGCTGCTGCGCGGCACCGCGCGCTGGACCGAGGAAGTCTCGCGGATGGAGCAATTGGCAGATACGCTCTCGCTGGCGCACGACATCTTTGGTGCGTTCGGCCGGCAGGGCAAGCGGGCCACACTGGAGGAAATCGCCGATACCTTGAGCTCGCGCGCAGCGGCCGGATCGCTCACCGCCGCACGTCTCTCCGAGACCTTCTCGGCAATGATGGAACACTTATCCGGTTTCGTCGGAGCGCTCTCACCGGATCAGCGGCTCAAGCGCGATCTGGATGCGTTGGCCGACCCCGACCCAAAACAGCGCAGCGAGGCCGCGCGCAGGATCGCGGCCTATAAACCGGCCGCGGCGATCGAGCCGCTCTTCGACGCGCTCGACCAGGAACGTGTCCCGGCTGTCCAACAGGCCATTGTTCAGGCGCTCTGTGCCTATGGCGATCCGCTGTTTGTCGCACGGTTACGCCCGCTGCTCCATCACATCGGCGAGCACGTGCGGCTAGAAGCCGCGATCGCGCTGGCCGAACTTGGCGAGCGCGATCTCGACCAACAAATTCTGGAGGGACTGAAGGCCCAAGATAGTGCAATGCGCGCGCAGGTGATCCAGGCGCTGGAGCGACGCGGCGATCCGGCGAACGGCCATGCTCTGCTGCCGCTGCTACAGGATCGTGACCCCAAAGTGCGCTCGAAGGCGATCTACGCATTGGGAACACTGCGCTACCTCGGCGCTATCGACGCGTTGATTGCCGCTACTCAAGACCGGTATCAAGTGGTGCGCTGGGCCGCCACGCGCGTCTTAGGAGAATTTGGCG
>DATFXE010000615.1:0-2542 GCA_035258585.1 Roseiflexaceae bacterium
CGACCAGGACAGCTGGATCGGTGCGCTGGCCGAGATCCGCCAATCTGGCGCGTTACACGCCACCGCCGCGATCGACGACCTGGGCGCCTTTCGCAGCTCCGCGCTTCCCATCCAGCCGACCGAGGTGCGGATCACCCGCGCGGACGGGCGGGCGCTGCTGCTGCCTGAGTTCGCGCTGGCAAATTGAGGACACACTTAGCTCTTACGGGCTGCGCGGCCCCCAGCGACCAAGTGCGACCACTTTTTGTGTGGCTGCGAGGGCGTGGGAATGCGCCGCAGCGCATCCCCACGCCCTCGCAGCCAGCGTGTTAAAGCAGTGTTTCGCCCCATGTTCGACACGCCCCACAATACACTCTGAAATGAAGCAGAGGAGCGCTTGTGAAACCCACTGACACGAACCGTGAGGAACTTCCGATCATGCCGTTCGCATCTCAAGCCGAGTGGGTCGCCTGGCTGGAGACGCATCACGGCGCGTCGCCGGGTGTCTGGCTGCGGCTTGCCAAGAAGGGATCGGGCGTCGCGTCCGTCACCTACGACGAGGCGCTTGAGGTCGCCCTGTGCTATGGCTGGATCGACGGCCAGAAGAAGGGCTACGACGAGTCGGCCTGGCTCCAAAAGTTTACGCCACGCGGCCCGCGCAGCATCTGGTCAAAGATCAATCGCGAGAAAGCGGAGCGGCTGATCGAGCGTGGCCAGATGAAACCGGCGGGGGTGGAGCAGGTCGAGCGCGCAAAAAACGATGGGCGTTGGGGCGCGGCGTATGATTCGCAGAGCAGCGCCCGCGTGCCGAGCGATCTGCAATCAGCATTGGATAGCAGCCCTGAGGCGCAGGCCTTTTTCGCCACGCTCAATAGCGCCAATCGATATGCCATTCTGTTCAGGATCCAGACCGCCAAGAAACCTGAGACGCGGGCCAAGCGCATCCAGGAGTTCATTGGCATGTTAGAGCGGCATGAGAAGCTTTACCCTTAGAGGAAGGGATTGGCGATCGGGGGTTGCGATGCCGTAATCCCAATCGCCAATCCCAGATCGCTGAGCTGAATTCACCTAGGCTAGCTTGAGATTCGGCTCGACATCCAGATCCCAGCCGCTCTGCAGGCCGGCCTCGAAGCGGAAGAAGGCTGCGGCGCCGATCATGGCGGCATTGTCGGTGCAGAGTATTAGCGGCGGGCAGCGCACCGGCACGGGCGCGCGGCGGGCCAGCTCCTCGCGCAGCCGCGCGTTGGCGGCCACGCCGCCAGCCAGCAGAATCTCGGTCGCGCCATAGGTGCGCGCGGCGTCGATCGCTTTTGTCGTCAGCACATCCACCACCGACTCCTGGAAGGCGTAGGCCAGCTGGGCAATAAACTTGTCGGGGTCGGTTTGAACGTTTGAACGTTTGAACGTTTGAACAGCCTGCCCTGAGCCCGCCGAAGGGTTTGAACGTTGCTGAGGGTGGGTGGTTGAAACTTTAGCCTCACGATTTTCGCGCCCCTGGACTTGATGCAGCACCGCCGTCTTCAGGCCGCTGAACGAGAAGTCATAGCTGTCACGCAGCCAGGCCCGCGGCAGCGTGACGCCGCCGGGCGCGCGCTCGGCTGCGCGCTGGATGGCCGGCCCGCCGGGGAAACCCAGCCCCATGATCCGCGCCGCTTTGTCGAACGCCTCACCGGCCGCGTCGTCGCGCGTCTGCCCGAGCAGCCGGTACGCGCCGTGACCCTCCAGCAATGCCAGCAGCGTATGTCCGCCCGAGACCACCAGAGCGATCAGCGGGAACGCCGGCAGTCGCGAGTCGCCAGTCGGCAGTTCGGCAGGAACCTCTGACTGCTGACTGGGATGCAGCCAGTTGGCATAGATATGCGCCTCGATATGGTTTACCCCCACGAACGGCAGATCGCGCGACCAGGCGATCGTCTTGGCGGTGTTCAGCCCGGTCAGTAGCGCGCCGGCCAGGCCTGGGCCGTAGGTGGCGGCGACGGCGTGGATCTGATCCCAGCCGCCAGGCAGCCGCGCCAGCGCCTCTTCGATCACCGGCATGATCGCCAAGATGTGCTGGCGCGAGGCGACCTCGGGTACGATGCCGCCGTAGCGCCGGTGCTCGTCGATCTGCGAGGCGACAACATTCGCCACGATCTCGCGGCCGCCGCGCACGATCGCTGCCGCCGTCTCGTCGCAGGAGGTTTCGATCGCCAGGATGGTTAAGTCAGGTGGCAGCTCTTGCATGGGCCTTGCTCAATCTAGATGACAGCTTCATTACAGCCAGTTGCGCTGTTCATCGCTTCCGTATCGGCTATTGTACCATGCGCCGGCATGCTCCGCCCGCCTCTTCATCCCATTATCAGATGGCTATCAGCTTTATCATTTTCGCCGGGCCTACTATTCGAGATGATAGCTGTACGATTGTCTGGCCTTTCCCTAGTGACTTGCCACAGTGTTTGTGCTGGGTGGGGGTTTGGGGGGCGAGGCCGGGTACGCTGTGGGTGTGGGCACGAGGCCGCCCCCTGCACCCCCACCTGGGGAGGTTCGGAGGGGCCCGGGTACCCTCTGGGTGCCCCCTCCGAAC
>DATFXE010000616.1:0-3071 GCA_035258585.1 Roseiflexaceae bacterium
TATCACCTCTTCGCGCGCGCGCATCGCCGCCTGATCCTCCGGGCCGCGCTCGTGATCGTAGCCAAGCAGGTGCAATACCCCGTGAACCGTTAGAAAGGCCAACTCACGTTCGCGCGAGTGCCCGTACTCGGCCGCCTGCGCGGCGACGCGCTCGTAGGAGATCGCCAGATCGCCCAGGTAGCGCGGAGCGTCCGGCGCGCGCACGAACGCTGTGTGCGCAGTCTCGGCCTGATCGTCGTCGGCGAACGAGAGCACGTCGGTGGGCGCATCAACGCCACGATAGTCGCGGTTCAGGCGGTGCAGCGCGGCGTCGTCCGTCACCAGCACGCTGACCTCGATCGAGCCGGCCACAGCTTCAGCCGCCAGCACCGCCGCGACCGCCCGCTCGATCAGCGTGGCGTCGACGTCGTCTTCGAAGCGCTCGTCGATCTGGATGTCGGTTTCGATCATGTTGCTCTACTTTGACAAGATGACAAGATAACGGCCACGAATTGAGTCATCTTGCCGCCCCCACGTCTTGTCATCTTGTCATTTCACTACGACGGCTTGACCACCTGCGGGGCGTAATCCACACGCGGGTGATAGATCCCCTGGAGCGTATTCACAAACGCCTGGCGGATGCGCGCGACATCTTGGAGCGTCAGGTTGCTCTCGTCGAGCTGGCCGCTGCGAATCCGCTCGTCGACGATCGTATTCACCAGCTCCTCCAAGGTTTGCTGCCCGTTCTGCCCGCGCCCATTGCCATTGGTGGAACCATCGCGCGCCGAGGCTATCTTGCCGTGCTGGGCCTTGGATCGCACCGTCGCCTCGACCGAATCGGCCAGCATCATGATCGCCTGCTCGCGGGTGCTTGGCTTCGGGCCGGGATAGCGGTAGTCCTCCTCGTCGACGGTGTCCTGCTGCTGGAGCGCGATCTGGTAGAAATGCTTGATCACGCTTGTACCATGATGGGCGGGAATAAACTCGACCACCTGGCGCGGCAGGCCAGCGGCGCGCGCCATCCTGGCGCCCTCGATCACATGCTCGCAGATAATTTCGGCGCTGGTCTTTGGATCGAGATCGTTGTGCACGTTCTCGCGATCGCTCTGGTTATCGGTAAAAAAGTACGGCCGGATGGTCTTGCCGATATCGTGGTAGTACGATGCCACGCGCAGCAGCAGCGCGTCGGCGCCGATCGCCTCGGCCGCGCTCTCGGCCAGATTACCGACCGCGACGCTGTGGTAGTATGTGCCAGGCGCCTCGCGGATCAGCTTGCGTAAGAGCGGATGGTTCGGGTGCGCCAGCTCCATCAGCTGCTGCGGTGTTGTCACATCGGCGAGGTGCCCGACCAGGTTATACAGGCCCAGGGCGAAGATCGCCGAAGCGCCACCATTCATGCAACTGTAGATCAGAATTGGCAGCCACTGTTCGAGCATCGGCCCGCCAGGCGTCGTAAGCCAAAAGACAATTTGCACCAGCGCCGTGACCAGCGCGACGATCAAGCCGGCGACCACGAAGTGCAGTGCTCGCTCGCCGCGTCCGATCGTTAGGATGCCGGCCATGCTACCAAGCAGCAGCGCGGTCGCCAGCGCCGCCTGTCCGCCATCCATGAACGCGATCAGCAGGCTGATCAGCGTCACAACCATCAGCGCCAGCCCGCGAGGAAAGAGTGTCGCCAGCAGCAGCCCGGTCACCGCCAGGGGAAACGCATACGGCCAGCGATCCCCGAGTTGCAGCGTCAGGCGTGCCGCCAGCGCGGTCAGCGCAAACAAACCGGCGACGACAAGCAGCGGCCGCGTCATTATCCAGACATTGCGCTGCATCTTGAAGAGATAGCGCTCGAAGACCCAGGCGACCAGGACTGCCAGTAGAGCCTTGCCACCAATATTGAGCCAATCGCTCTCGGTCTGGAGCACGCCAATCGCTTCAAGTTTCTCCTGGATCGCGGGCGTAACGATATCGCCCGCATGGACGATATTCTCGCCCTGAAGCACCGTTACCTTCACGGGCTGGACCGCGTCGCGCAGCGCCTGCTTGCGCTGCTGTGTGGCCGGCTCGTCCACGATTCGATTTGGCCGGATAAATGCGCTGGACAGCAGCAGGATGAGATCGCGCTGCTCGCCGCGCGCCGCGAGCGACGCCCAATAGGGCAGCGACCGCTCGCGCAGCTCGGTCATATCCTGGTCCCTCAGCTCATAATTATGATCGCCCATCGCGCGATCGTACAGGTTGAGCGTCTCTTGACGCACATGCATCCATGCCTCTGGCGCCAGGCGTATCAGCTGCGCCGCCAGGGAGGGCGATATCACCAGCGTGCTATTGGGCAGCGGCAAGCTGGCCAGCTTCTCGCGCTGCGCGGTCTGGCCAAGGCTTGGATCAACACGAATCTGGTCGATCGTCTGAAGCAGGTCGGCGAGTTGGTCGCGCTGTTGAAGCGGTATATTCGGGTCGCGCGTATAGACCACCGCCTCGGGCGAGCTCTCAGCGCGAATACGCTCCTGGGCCGTGGCCAACTCGCTCACAAATGTCACGGTGCGCCGCGCGCGGACATCGATCGGGCTTGGGCTTCCTGGCAAGATGCCCGTAAATGCGGGCACCTGAACGGTCAGCATCGCCCAGAGCGCGAGTGCCAGCAGCGCCGACACTAACACCAGCGCGCGGTATTTGCGCCGCTGCCGATCGGCCGGCGTACGCGACGCGCGGCTCTCGCGCCGGCCACGCCACGATCGATTGAACCATGTGCGTCGCATAACATCACCAAATTGAGCATAAAAAATTGAACATAGAGAATATCATTTGCTTGATACTTTCTCAATTTTCAATTCTCAATGCTCAATTCTGACTCCCCCGGCTGAGAATCTCGCGCGCGAGTTGGCTAATCACACGGCCGTCGGCGCTGCCCTTGAACTGCTGCATGAGCGCGGGCATGACTTTCCCCATACCGGCGACGCCGACAGCGCCAAGCTCGGCAATCGCCTTTTCCACCAGCGGGCGCAGCTCATCGGCGGTAAGCTGGCGCGGCAGATAGGTCTCGAGTATTGCTGCCTCGGCCTGCTCCTGCTGAGCCAGGTCCTCCCGTCCGCCCTTGTGGT
>DATFXE010000617.1:0-26055 GCA_035258585.1 Roseiflexaceae bacterium
AGCGAGCTTCTGGGGCATCTGTGGGTGGAGGGGGGCTTCGAGCCGATCTATCATCGGGCGCTTGTGGAAGCCGGGCTCGTGTAGCGATGATCCTTGGCCACGGGCGGGCGAAGTCGCGATGGGAGCCGACGCTCGCCACATAATGTGACGATCAATGCCGGGCGCTATCAGATTTTCGATTGGACCGACGCCTCATCGAGAGGAGGACATAATCCGTGACGCTGATCATTCCGGAGCGGCTGGCCGCCACGTGCCGTGCAACACCTGAGCGCCGCGCCTGGCTCGAACAGCTGCCCGATGCCATCGGCGAGCTGCAAGACTGGTGGTCGTTGTCGCTGGCAGTCCCATTCGACGGCACCGAGGTGAGCTGCGCCTGGGTCGCGCCAGCCGTGCGCAGCGATGGGTCCCGCGCCATTCTCAAGCTCGGCATGCCCCATATGGAAGGCGAACACGAGATCCAGGCCCTGCGCTTCTGGGATGGGAACCAACCGTGCGCCTGCTCGAAGCCGATGACACCCTCAATGCGATGCTGCTGGAGCGCTGCGAACCTGGAACCGTGCTTCGCCAGCTGCCCGAGCCGGAACAGGATGTCGTGATTGCCGGACTGCTGCGCCGTCTGTGGCGCGTGCCCACAGCGCCGCACCCCTTCCGCTCGCTTGCTATCATGACGGCGTACTGGGCGGACAAGACGCTCGCGGACACTGCCAGATGGCCAGATGCCGGCTTGGTCCAAGCTGGCCTGCGCCTGTTCGAGGAGCTGCCGCGCACCTCACCCAACGATGTCTTGCTGGCCACCGATCTGCACGCAGGCAACGTCCTGCGAGCGCAGCGCGAGCCCTGGCTGGTGATCGACCCCAAACCCTTCGTCGGAGATCCAGCCTACGACGCCACCCAACATCTCTTCAACTGCGAGGAGCGGCTGCACGCCGATCCGCACGCAACGATCCGCCGCTTTGCCGACCTGCTCGAGATTGACCCCGAGCGTGTGCGGCTGTGGATGTTCGCCCGCGCAGCCGCCAAGTCGCGCGACATCTGGGATGACGAGACAATCGGCCTGGCGCGGATGCTGGCTTGAGGGCGCAGTTGAGCGGCGGCCAGCGGCCCTCCCGTGTGTCCCATATGACCACATAGACAGCACCTGCACATCCAGGCGCCACGCATTTGACACACCACGGGACGAGGGCTATGATATTTGTCTATACGAATATGATGGAGTACATCTTGAGTATAGCGATACAGCCGCCGTCAGTTCATTCGCGTGAGATGTCGGAGCCTGCGCTCCTGGCGCGGGTCTTTGCGGGCATCAGTGAGCCGACCCGCCTGCACATCGTCCTAGTGCTCTTGGAGGGTGAGCGCAACGTCAGCGAACTTGTCAGCGTTGTCGGCGCCTCGCAAGGCCGGGTGTCGATGCATCTGCAATGCTTGCGCTGGTGCGGCTTTGTGGAGAGTGAGCGGCGAGGCAAATACGTCTACTATCGCGTTCGTGACGAGCGGGTGCAGCAGCTGATTAACCTGGCCCGTGCCTTTGCTGCTTCGTATCATCACGAGCTTGCAAGCTGTGCGGTGTTGAACCACGAAGCCACCCGCAATGAGACTGAGGCGCTATGAAACTCACCTCAATTATCCGCTGTCCGCACTGTGGCGCCACCAAAGAAGAAGTGATGCCCACCGATGCCTGCCAATTCTTCTACCGCTGCACAAGCTGTGACGCTCTGCTACGCCCGCAGGGTCAGGATTGCTGTGTGTTCTGCTCCTACGGCGACACGCCGTGCCCACCCAAGCAGCAGGACGCGTGTGCGTGCTGATAGAAGAGGTACGCCACGTAAACAGGAGGGTCTATGGACAAGCGAACACACGCACCCCGTGTTGCTTGCCTGGTGCTGCTCTTCATGCTGGTGTTCGCAGCCTGTGGTGCGCCGCCACCGGCCACCACAAGCGCCCCACCAGCCAGTGCCTCAGCAACCCATTTCACCGCGACGCCGGCTCCTGTACTGACCGACCTGCACGGACCGGATGAGCTCAAAGCCCAGTTCAATAAAGATAGCGGTGTGCCGCGTCTGATCTTACTCGTCTCGCCGACCTGAGGGACCTGCCTTGCTGGGGCCCGTTGGGTCCAAAACGAAATTCTAGCGAAGCAGCCGACGGCGAAGCTGCGCGTCTATACGATTTGGCTGATTGGTCTGGGCGGTGAACGGCGGTCGAATTGGGATCCCGCTGTCATGCCTGACCCACGTGTCCTCCACTTTTGGGATGCTGAGCGCTTTGCCGGGCGCTGGTTTGCCAAGGCCGTATTTGGCGAGCCTGGCTATATGTGGGATGCCTACCTGCTGTATGGCCCAGACGCCACTTGGGACCAGGCACCGGGGCCGCTTCTCAGTTATGATGGAACGATTGTCGATACCGGCCCAGAGCTTCGTGACAAGTTAGCGCCACTTCTCAAGCCCTGACATGTGTATTGAGTGAGGATGGTATGAACGAGGCAGACCTAGCAGGCCTAGCCACAGTTGTTGCTGACCGGTTGTGTGGCACGCATGAGCATATCTGTGTGGCACTTATTCGCCAGCTTGCGCTGGGGCAGCCTGTGTCTGCTGCACAGCTGGCCGCGCAAATCGCCATGGAGGAGCCAGCAGTTGATGCGGTGTTGCGGCAGATGTCAGATATTGACTATGACAGCGCTGGAAATGTGGTTGGATTTGGCCTGTCGATGGTGCCGACCGCGCATCAATTCATCATCAATGGCCGGACCTTATATACCTGGTGCGCGCTCGATACATTTTTGTATTCGGCGCTGCTCGGCCAGCCGTGCGAGGTGGTTTCCCACTGTCCGGTCACTGCTCGGCCTATCACGCTGGCGATGACGCCGGAAGATATCAGCAAACTTTCCCCGACATCGAGTGTTATCTCGTTGGTCATCCCGGACGGGTCGGTTGCGGATTGCCGCCGCAGCGCCTTTTGCAACTACGGCCATTTCTTTGCCACCGCCGAGGCCGGCGCAGCGTGGCTGCACGACCATCCGAATGGCATCATATTGCCGATAGCCGACGCTCATCGGCTTGGCCAACTGCTTGCCAACCATCGTCTGCTACTGGCGGGGCATGAGGGAATGGCACGAAGCGATTCCGGCAACGGAGTGAGATTTCCATGATCCATAAGCTCCTGCTCCGCATCACCCTCATCCACTCCCCACACGACGTCATGTTTCGCGCACGGCGTGGGAAGGCGGATCTCATTCCGCCCACAGAGGCAACCGATGAACAACTCTCGTTCGACTTCCCTGTCCGTGTGGAAGACAACCGGCCGGACGGCGCGCCGAATATGCTCGGCCCCTTCACACATGGTCCCCCGGCCGGTCGGTTTTTGGTGATCGTGTCGGGAATGCTAGCCGGGCAAGCGGACTCATGCTGGACGCGGGCAGCCAAGGTGCGGCTGTCGGGCATCACCTGGGCGCTGATCCAGGAAGCGCTTGCGACACCGGATGCTCTTATCGAGGCGCGTGTCGCTGGGAGCGCAAAAGATGGCGGTCCCGCATGTGCAACAGTCCCGCTGCTCGATGGCGGATGGCGCGTTGTGCCCACGCACCGCGCCTGAACCAAGCCAACGCCAAACTCCTGGTTGACTCTTCAACCGCTCTTTTATATAATCCACACTATCCACCGTTGCCACGAGGAGCGAGGCATGAGCGAGGAGAGGATGTACACGCCGAAACAGGCGGCTGCCGAGCTGGGGGTCAGCGACCAGTCGATCTATCGCTGGATCGCTGCCGGCTTGATCAGCGCCACGGCGCGCGGCCTGACAAAGAAACGACGCTATCTCATCACAGCCAGCGAAGTCGAGCGCGCCAAGCGCGAGGGGAATTTCGAGGGAAAAGCAATGCCCGCCCTGATTAACGCCTAGGAAACGCATCAGAGCGGGCACCTGCTGCCCAGGCACACACAGCACCTGAACAACTGAAGATATCTTCTATTATATCTGAACGTACCCCCGATCGCATGCGGTATGCGTTGGACTGATCTGGTGGGCGATACTGGACTCGAACCAGTGACCTCGTCGGTGTGAACGACGCGCTCTAGCCAGCTGAGCTAATCGCCCGTGTCGCGAACACTCAGGAGTATAGCACAGGCGTGGCGAAGTTGCAAACGCGGGGTTGGAGGAATGGGACGCGGACAAACGCGGACAAGTAGATATGATCCGCGTTCGTCCGCGGCCATCAGCCTCCAATGTGTCACAGACTGCTAGTCGCAAGCACAGATTGCGCCCTGTGACCTGCGACCGTCACTCGTGACGCAGCGCATCGATCGGGTTGAGTTTGGCGGCGCGCTGGGCCGGGTAGATGCCGAAGAACAGCCCGACCGCCATCGAGAAGCCGAGCGCCAGCAGCACCGCGCTGAGCGTGACCGTCGCCGTCAGCAGGCCGGTCAGCGTGACGGCAAGCGCGATGCCGCTGCCGAGCAGCAACCCGATGATGCCGCCAGTCAGGCTGATCGCCAGCGCCTCGACGATGAACTGTAGCAGCACATCCCAGCTGCGCGCGCCGACCGCTTTGCGCAGGCCGATCTCGCGGGTACGCTCGGTCACGCTCACCAGCATGATATTCAAGATCCCGATGCCGCCCACCAGCAGCGAGATGCCGGCCACCGCCGCCAGGAACGCCGTCAGCAGGCTGGTGATCGTCGACAGCGTGCTGAGGATCGAGGCCTGGTTCATGACCTGAAAGTCGTCTTCCTTGCCGTCGGCTGTCAGATCATGTCGCTCGCGCAGCAGCGCCTGGATGCGTGCCTGCACCGTGTCGATATCTTGGCTGTTGTTGACCGAGATCTGGATCGACGAGACGCGCCAGCCGTTGCCGTCGGGCGTGCGCGCGCCGAACAGCCGCTGCTGCGCCACGGTGATCGGAATGAGCGCCTGGCTGTCCACCGACCCGAAGCCGCTGCTGCCCTTCAGGTTCAGCACGCCGATCACGGTGAAGGACTGATCTTTGATGCGCACGTTCTGCCCGACCGCCTGGCCGCTGCCGAACAGCTCCGTCGCCAGCGTGTTGCCCAGCACCACCACCGTGTTCGCGCCGCGCACTTGATCCTCTGATATGAACGAGCCGCTGGTGAGTGTCACGTTGTTGATCTGCTGATAAACGGCAGTGACGCCCGTGATGGTCGCGTTCTTGTCGGCCGCGGGGGCGACGATCTGGGCGCTGCCGCCGAACTGCGGCGACGGGCCGGTGATCGGCAGCTTGAGCGCGGCGATCGCTTCCGAGTCGGCCAGCGTCAAATTCTGGGAGGTGATTTGCTGGCCGGGGCCGCGGTTATTTGGCGAGCCAGGCATCACGGTGAGCACGTTCGTGCCAATCGATTGGATCTGGCCGGTGATCGAGGCGCTCGCGCCATTGCCGATCGCCAGCAGCGCCACCACCGAGGCCACGCCGATGATCACGCCCAGCATTGTCAGCAGCGAGCGCACTTTATTCGAAAGCAGGCTGCCAAACGCCATGCGTGCGACTTCGATCAGGCTGACGCTGCCCTGCTTGTTTTCGGCCAGCGGCTCCAGCACCTCCTGGTTGCCGATGGCTATCTGGGCGCCGGAATATGTTGTTGCCATATGTCTACTCCTCAAATGCGGCATGCTCCGGCAGCTTGTTTAGCCTGCCCCCTTCGACAGGCTCAGGGGAGCCTCAGGGCGTGGCTTCGGCAAGCTTAGGATGCTTGGCAGCATGGTACTTTTCGTTTATATGTCATCGATTTGTTTTTCGCCCTGCGGGCGAAAAACAAATCGATGACAGGAAGAAGATCAGGACATTACTTCTCGCTTTGTCGCAGGCGCGTTACGCGGTCGCGACACGCGGCGGACCGTCGCTTACCAGCACTCCGTCGCGCATCGTCAGCACGCGCTGGGCATAGGCGGCAATATCCGACTCATGTGTGACCAGCACGACGGTCAGGCCCTGCTCGGTGTTAAGCCGCTGCAGGATGCGCATAATCTCCTCGCTCGTCTTTGTGTCGAGCGCGCCGGTCGGCTCGTCGGCCAGGATGACGGATGGGCTGCCGACCAGGGCGCGCGCGATCGCCACGCGCTGCTGCTGCCCACCCGACAGTTCATTGGGCTTGTGATCCATGCGCTGGCTCATCCCGACGATCCGCAGCGCCACTTCGGCGCGGCGGCGGCGCTCGGCCGCGCTCACGCCGCGGTAGATCAGCGGCATCTCGACCTGGCGCAGCGCATTCTGGCGCGGCAGCAGCATGTACTGCTGGAAGACAAAGCCCAGCTTGCGCGCCCGCACCGCCGACAGATCGTTGCCGCTCAGGTCGGCCACTTCCGCGCCGTCGAGCACGTAGCTGCCGCTGCTGGGCGTATCCAGGCAACCGATCAGGTTCATCAGCGTGCTCTTGCCGCTGCCGCTCGGCCCCATGATCGCCACAAACTCGCCACGCTGGATGCTGAACGAGACTCCTTGCAGCGCGTTGACCTCCACATCGCCCATCACATACGTCTTGCGCAAGTCGGCGACGGTAATCATTGGTGATTGCATATTTATACTCCGTTTAAGGGTTAGGGGTTAAGGGTTAATGCCTCTGAATTCATTGCCCGCATTGTATCCATTGCATTCAAGGTCTTCATGGTCATCACTGATCCTAACCCCTAACCCCTAACCCCTAATCGCTATCGCCCAAACAACCCGCCACTGCTCGCCGGCTTCGTCACACTGGGGTTGGTCACGACCTTGTCGCCAGCCTTTAACCCACTGGTGATCTCGGTCCGCGTGCTGTCGGTCAGGCCGGTCTGGACCTCGACTTCGCGCGTCGTGCCGTCGGCGTTGGGCACCTGGACGACGCGACCGGCGCCTTTGGGCAGCAGCGCAGTGTTCGGAACCAGCAGCACGCCATCCTTCTTCGCCGTAACAATCGTCAAGTTCGCGGTCATGCCAACCTTGACGCGCGCGTCGCCGTCGGGGAAATCCACTCGCACCCGGTACGTCACGACGCCATTGCTGCTCTCGGCCGAGGGGGCGATATAGCTGACCGTCCCCTCGACTTTCCAGTCCTTGAGCGCGTCGATCGTCAGCGTGACCGGCTGGCCTAGTTGGACGTTGGCGACATCGTTCTCGCTAAGCTTGAGGTCGACATGCAGCGTGCTGCGATCGATCAGGCTGATCGCCGTCGTCGCACTTGAGGCCGCGCTCCCAGGCACGATATCGACGGCCGTGACCACGCCGTCGAAGGGCGCCTTCAGGGTGGCCTGGTCGAGCTTGAGCTGCGCCTGCTTGAGCGACTGCTCAGCCTGGGTGATCGAGGCCTGCTGGATGTCGATATCCGTGGCCGTGCCAGGCGCGGTCAGCTTGGCCAGGTTGGCCTGGGCCTGCGCCAGGCTGGCGCGGGCCTGATCGACGCTGGCCTGCTTCTGGGCGATATCGGTTTTGCTCGGGTTCTTGAGCGCAGCCAGCTGGGCCTGGGCGTCGGCCAGTTTGGCCTCGGCCTGCTGGATGTTGTTGGGCTCGGCCTGAAGAGCGTTGTCATACGTCACCTGGGCCTGCTGGACGCTCGCCTCGGCACTGTGCAGCGCGGCCTCGGCCTGGACGTAGGTATCGTAGTACTGCTGGCGCTGGGTGTCGTTCAGTTTGTTCTTGACCTTCTTGCCATCCGCGCTGGTGGTGGTCGGTTTGGTCGGGTCGGCGCCGGTCTCCTGGACATACTCCCAGTTCTTCTTGGCCGTGGCGTACTGCGACTGGGCCTGTGTGAGCGAGTCGCTCGCCTTCTGGAGATCCTGCTGGGCCTTGGTCTTGCTGGCCGAGCTGTTATCTTTTTGCGACTGAAGATCGAGCTCGGCCTGGCGAACCGTCGTCTCGGCGCTGCTGATCTTGTCGGCGGTCGGGTTCTTGAGCGCGTCGAGCTGGGCCTGAGCCGATCTAAGCTGGGCCTGCGTGCTGGCCACGGCGGCCTGCTGCGCGGCGATCTCGGCCGGCTGCACATTGCCGTCCTTAGTCTGGGTCAGCTTGGTGTTGGCGCTGTCGAGCGCGGCCTGGGCGCTGGCCACTTGCAGCTGCAGGTCGCGCGTGTCGAGCTGAGCCAGCGGCTGATCGGCCTTCACCAGGTCACCCTCCTTGGCCAGCACCTGCGTGACACTGCCGCTCGTCTGGAAGGCCAGGTCGAGCGATTGGGCCGCCGCGACCGTGCCGCTGCCGGCCACGCTGGCCACCACGCTGCCGCTGCTGACGGTGGTGGTCGATACTGCCGGTGCGGACGAGGAACTGCTGGTGCGCGTAAGCAGAACCCCAGCGATGATCGCCAGCACGATTGCCCCGACGCCGATCCAGATCCAGCGCCCGCGGCTGATGCCGGCGCGCCGCTGGGGAAGAGTAGTTGTCGCCATATGTCTATCCTTTCGAATGTAATGCAACCACGCTGTGGCGCGTGTTTGTTTGCTGCCATAAGTGTAGCGAAAGAGCGCATCCCAGTCATCGGGAAGCCAGGTGATCACCCGATCGATGATTTCGGTGATCCCCGATCACCCGTTTGGGTGATCGCGTGGGCGCCGGAAGGGGCGATTTGATAGGAGAGCGATTGTGCTACAATTTAGCCTATGAAGAACCCACCCACACCTGAACACTCTCCGGTGCCGGATGAAATCACGCGACGCGGCGCGCTAGTGCTGCGCACGCTGCCGATATTGCTCATCCCGATCCTGGTCACCATCATCACATTTACACTGATCCGTATCTCGCTGGGCAACCAGATCGAGCGAGCCGGTGACCGAGGCCCCCCGCCTGGCGGTCCGCTCATCCCGATCGTGGTGCTGGTCGTCTTCTTCAGCGCGCTGATCATTCTGGTGCGGCTGGGGCGGCCGACGATCTCGGCCGTGATTGTGATCGCGGTCTGGACGCTGCTGACGACTGCCGGCGCGCTCCAGAGCGGCGTGACTTCGTACTTCCCAGCGCTGCTGATCATCCCGATCTGCGTGGCGGGGCTGCTAATCGATGGAGTGGCCAGCATGAGCCTGGCCGCGCTGGGCGCGCTGCTGGTGGTCAGCCTGGCCTGGCTGGAGAGGCAAGGACTCACGCCCGCCCACCGCCCACCGCCACCGTTCATCGTCGAGAACCAAGGATATTTGGCCGCCAGCTTCTGGATCGCGATCTTCGCGACCGTGGCGGCGCTGACATGGCTGCTGGCCGGCAGCTTACAGCGCGCGCTCCAGCAGAGCCGCGCCCAGGCCCAGGCGCTCCAGGAGCTGAGCAGCCAACTGGAGGCACGGGTCGAGTCGCAGACGGCGCGGCTGCTGGACCAGGAGCGCGAGGCCGCCACGCTGGAGGAGCGCGCCCGTCTGGCGCGCGAGATCCACGACACGCTGGCGCAGGGTCTCACCGGCATTGTGGTGCAGCTTGGGGCGGCCCAGCGCGCGCTGGAGGCCGAATCCGAAGCGGCCGATCAGCATATCGATCTGGCCCAGCAGATGGCGCGCGAGGCATTGGCCGAGGCGCGCCGCTCGGTCTGGAACTTGCGTGCCCCCGCGCTGGAGCGCGGCGACCTGAGCGATGCGCTGCGCGGCCTGGTCAGTCGATCGAGCCGTCCCGAGACCGAGGCCAGCTTCGAGCAGCGCGGCGAGCCATGGCCGCTGCCGCCAGGAGTCGAGTCAGCGCTGTTGCGGGTCTGCCAGGAGGCACTGGCGAACGTTGCCAAGCACGCCGGCGCCACACACGCGACCGTGGCGCTGGAGTACACGCCCGACGCGGTGCACCTCAGCATCAACGACGACGGTGCTGGCTTCGCCGACCTCGCCCTTCCGCAGGGCGTGGCCACGCCAGGCCAGTGGGGCGGGTTTGGGCTACTGGGCATGCGCGAGCGGCTGGCGGCGCTGGGCGGCAGCCTGGAGCTATCCAACAACGGCGGTGCGCAAGTGGTGGCGATCGTCCCTCGAAATGGAAAATTGGAAATTGAGAATTGAAAATGGTGATATGACGGTAGATTAAGTATGAGCAATTCTCAATCTTCAATTCCCAATTCTCAATTTATCCGAGTCCTCGTCGTCGACGACCACCCGGTCGTGCGCCATGGCCTGATTGCGATCTTGCGCTACGAGCAGGGCATCGAGGTGGTCGGCGACGCGGCCGACGGCGTGGAGGCGGTGCGGCTGATCCTGGAGCAGCGGCCCGATGTGGTCCTGCTGGATCTGCGCCTGCCGCGGCTGAGCGGGATCGAGGTCATGCAGCAGACGCGCAGGGAGGCGCCGGATGTACGCTTCCTGGTGCTGACGACCTATGACACCGACGAGTATATCGGCCCGGCACTGGCTGCGGGAGCACAGGGCTATCTACTGAAGGATGCGACACCGGACGAGCTATCGCGTGCGGTGCGCGCGCTGGTCCAGGGCGGGGCCGCCCTCGAGCCGGGGGTCGCGGCGCGATTGCTGGAGCGCATGTCCGAGAGCGAGCGCGGCGATGATCTCTCGGCGCGCGAGCTGGAGGTGCTGCGCCTGTTAGTCGAAGGCGCCAGCAACAAGGCGATCGCCGCCCGGCTCAACCTGTCTGAGAACACCGTCAAGTCGCATATCAGCCATATCTTCGGCAAACTGAACGTACAGAGCCGCGCCGAGGCGGTGGCCGTAGCGCTCCAGCGCGGCCTGGTGCCGCTCGATCGCGCATAGTCGCGCCGCTGCCATATCCGCGGGGCCAATAGCATTATCGAGCGGCATATCGGCCTTGAAGCCCGCACCGCTGCAATTTCCGCGGGGCCAATAGCATTATCGAGCTGAAGCCCGCACCGCTGCGATTTCCGCGGGGCCAATGCTGGTTGCGCGCGTCGCGCGCAACCAGCATTGGCCCCATAATTCATGCTCTGCTGGTGATGTGCGCGGCGCGCCGCGCACATCACCAGCAGAGAATCCGAAAGAACCTTGCATGGTATAATCGCCAGATGACATTCGCCGCGCGACGCGTAGCTGAAGTAGACCCATGGAACAACCCTACCTGACCGTCGATATCGAGCGGCGCGGCTATGGACGGCGTTACACCGGCTTTCCGGTCGATCGCTTGAGCCGCCAGGGGTTCTCGATCGATTTCACTGGCGCCTACATGCGCCCCGAGATGGTCGACATCCGGCCCGGCGACACTGTCCGCTGGCGCGACGGCCAGCGCCTGGTCCAGGCCACGGTCGCCGAGGTGCGCCGCGAGGATCTCTGGCTGCACATTAGCGTCGAGCATGTCACGCCGCTGCCGCCGGAAGCCTTCTTTCCGTAGGACTGAGGACCGAGGACTGAGTCTGGTCCGATACTCAGTCCTCAGTCCTCATCACTCGTAACTCCGTCTCGCGCACCAGCGCCCAGCACAGCAGCACACCCGTTACCACCAGCGCGGCGCCGATGATCCCGTTGGCCCAGATACCGTAGCTACTCCATAGCGGCGTGGCCAGCTGCGACCCCAGCGCGCGGCCCAGGCCGATCACCAGCACGCTGAGCGCCATCACCGTGCCGCGCGCACTTGGCGCAACACCCGACGCCAGCGGGAACGACGAGACGATCGAGAACTCGAAGAACAGATCGAACAGAAAGTATAGCGGCAGGAACAGCAGCCAACTGCCCTCACTCAGCGGCAGCGCCAGCATCATGCCCGCCGTCAGCAGATAGCCGCCCAGTACAGCGCGCTTCTTGCCGACCCGATCGACCAGCACCGTCGTGCCGAGCGATCCGATCAACTCGGCGATCCCCAGCATGCCGAACACCTGCCCAAGCTGAGCCTCGTTGGCGCCAAAGCGAGCTTTGCTCCAGGCGCCCTGGACCACGAAGATCAGATCGACCGCACAGGCCGTCAGCAGAAGCAGCCCGATCAAGCCGGCGACGCTGGGCGTGCGCACCGCGCGCCAGTCGATGCGCTGCCTGGCCTCCCCGGCATGCTCCGGCAGCGCCGGCAGGCCAAAGCGGACGAGCGCGAGCGAACAGGCCCCGGCGGCCAGAATGATCCAGAAAACCGCCGACGAGCTGCCGGTCTGCTGCACCAGCAGCATCAGCGGCGCGACGCCAAGCAGCGCCGCGCCGGCCCAGGAGACCTCGAACACGCCCAGCGCCCAGCCGCGCCGCTCGTAGCTGGTGCGCTTGCTCAGGTAGGCCTGCGCGGCCGGCTGGTAGAGCGCCACCGCCAGGCCGATCAGCGCGTAGCCGGCCAGAAAGCCGCCAAAGCTGCTCGAAAGCGCACACAGCGCCGCGCCGAGGCAGAACAGCGTCAGCCCGCCGGTCATAGTCGCGCGCTCGCCGCGCGTGTCGGCCAGGGTGCCGCCGAGCGGGCTGGCGATCGAGGCGAGCACCTGCACCGTGATGAGCGCGCTGACCGTGCGCAGGTCGACTTGGAGGTGCTGAGCTAGAAACGGCTGGAGGGGATAGATGATCCGGTAGGCGATATTCAGCGCCAGCCGGCCAAGCGTGACGGACGCAAGCTGCCCATAGGTCAGTGTATGTGCCTGCCCGAGCGTTGGGCGCGATTCGATGGTTGTAGGTTGCACCAGATGTCACCGTTGACAGGTTAGAAGGTTGAAGGTTTGAAGGTTGCTCGTTGCATTACATTGCATACAATGCAGAACCTTCTAACCTTCTAACTTTCTAACTTTCTAACGAATCTTCATGAAGATCGGCCTGGATCAAGGCGATCTGTCGCTCGGCCTCGGCGCGCCAGAAGGTATCGTGCGAGAGCGCGACATAGTGCTGGAGATCGGCCAGGGCGGCGCGCGGGTCGCCGTGGAAGCGCTCGAACAGGCCGCGCTGCAAATATGGCTCGGGCCACTCGGGGTCGATCGCGATCGCGCGGCCCATGTCGGCGATGCCGGCGGCATGCTCGTTCAGCTCGCGCCCGCGGATCAGGCCGCGGCGGTAGTAGCCGCGCGCGAACGCCGGCCACAGCCGCAGCGCCCGGTCGAACGAGCGGATGCCGGCGCGAAAGAACGATTGGTTGGTGGCACGAATGCCCCAATAGCACCAGCTCAGGCCCCAGGCGTACCACCAGTGCGCCAGCGCCCGGCGCCACGCGGCGATCTCACGGTCGGCAGTGTCGGTCACAGGCTGCGCTCCCTCCCTAGCAGGTTGCAGTCGGCAGTTGGCAGTGAGCAGTCTAAGACCGGACCGTTCTGCAAACCGCTCTAACAGGCGAGAAGGATACAACAGGCGCGGGAATAAGGCAAGCCGATCGGCGAAAAGGCCGGCTGGCCCTCACCCCGCCGCTGCACGCCATCTCTCTCTCCCGCTCCGTCAGGAGAGGGGAACGTACGCTTCCCTCGCCGTACCGATCGAGCTGTCGCCGGGCGGCTTGAGCCAGGCGCTGCCGGCTATCCTGGCCGCTCTGGGCAAGCGCCTGCCCACCGACCCACAGGTGGCGCAGGCGGTCGCGCCGCAGCCGGTGGCCGAGCTGCTGCTCACGCTAGAGGATGTCAAGATCGTACAAGAAGCGGGCAAGCGCCGCGTTGCCGGCACGGCCACGCTCACCTACACGCCGGTGGACTATCCCAGAGCGCCGATCGTCGAGAGCAAGCGCTACGGCTTCAGCGCGCCGCTTGGCCCGATCGAGGCCGAGGACCTGCGCTGGTACCTGGAGAGCTACTACCTCTGGCCGGTCGGCGTGTTCAAGGAGCGGGCCGACTGGATCGAGAGCCAGCTGCCCAAGTGGGGCCAGGACCTGTATCAAGCCGCGCTCGGCGCCGGGGCCGCGCGCGACGCGCTGGCCGCCTGGCAGGCCGCCGAC
This sequence comes from Roseiflexaceae bacterium, assembly GCA_035258585.1. GTDB lineage: Bacteria > Chloroflexota > Chloroflexia > Chloroflexales > Roseiflexaceae > DATFXE01. The sequence continues at coordinate 13,703 of DATFXE010000617.1, forward strand.
GGCGCCGAGCGGCGCTTCTCGGTGCTGGCCGGCCAGCAGGCGCTCTTCGCCGACACCTTCCGGCTCAAAATCATGGGCGCCGGCGAGCTGAAATTGCAGGACTGGTTCGTGCCGGTGCTGTACCAGGAGGCCAACGACCCGCAGCTGATCGGCAAATTGCCGGCCCACGAGGTCGAGCAGCTCGAGGCGCGCACGCGCGAGCTGCGGCTGGGCGGGCTGCCGCCCGCGCCGAGTCATCGCTTCCAGGGCCGCAGCCGCGAGCTGCTGGCGCTGGAGCGGCTGCTGCACCGCGAGCCCTACGCGGTGGTGCGCGGCCAGGGCGGCGCCGGCAAGACCACCCTGGCGGCCGAGCTGGCGCGCTGGCTGGTGCGCTCTGGCCGCTTCCGCCGCGCGGCGTTCGTCAGCGTCGAGCTCATCGGCGACGCGCGGGCGGTGCTGGACAGCCTGGGCCATCAGCTGCTGCCCCAGGGCGAGAATTGGTCGGTGGCGCAGTTCAAGGACATGAACGAGGCGCTCCAGCCCATCGAGCGCGCGCTGCGCGACCATCCGACCCTGATCGTGCTGGACAACCTGGAGAGCGTGCTGCCCGCCCCTGGCGTACAATCCCTCGCCGCCGCGCCGATCGAGGAGCTGTTCGGGTTAGCCCAGATGCTGCTGGCGGCCGACCCGGCGACGCGGCTGCTGTTCACCAGCCGCGAGGCGCTGCCCGCGCCGTTCACCAACCGGCGGCGCACGATCGAGCTTGGCGCGCTGAGCCAGGACGACGCGGTCGAGCTGGTCAGCCAGGTGATGGCCGAGGAGGGCTACGAGCCGCCGGCGGACGACGCCGGCCAGACGTCGGCCGAGATCATCGACCTGGTCGAGGCGGTGAACCGCCACGCCCGCGCGCTGGTACTGCTGGCGCGCGAGGTGGCCCGCCAGGGCGTGCGCGCGACGACCGAGAACCTGCGCGCGCTGATGGCCGAGCTGGAGCGCAAACACCCCGGCGAGCGCGAGAACTCGCTGTACGCCAGCGTCGAGCTGTCGCTGCGACGGCTGCCAGAGGGGGTGCGCGAGCGGATCGGCGGACTGGCGGTTTTTCATGGCGGGGCACATCTGAATGTGTTGGCTAACGTGCTAGAAGTAGACATCGATACCGCGCGCAGTATCGCCATTTCGCTAATCGACGTAGGGCTAGCCGAAGATATGGGCTACGGCCACCTGCGGCTCGACCCTGCCCTGCCGGCCTATTTGCTCAGCCAGAGCAGCGCGGAGGAGCAGGATGCGGCACAGGCGCGTTGGGCCGTGGGGATGCGGCAGCTGGCGGATTTTCTGTATGAGCAGCGATTTATGGATACGCAACTTGCTGCCCAGCTGACCCTGCTGGAGCTGCCGAACCTGCTGGCGCTGCTGGAGTGGGGCGAGCGCAATGCACCGCCTGAGCAGGTTGCGAGTTTAGCAGGGATGGTAGAACAACTGCTCGCCCCGTTGGATCGCCCGCAGGCACTGGCCCAGGCGATCCGCATACGCGAGCAGGCGGCGCGGGCGCTGGGAGATTGGAGCCACGCACGCTTTGAGGCCGAGCGCCTGAGCATCGAACGTCTGCAAGATAGACGCGATCTGCAAGCCGCCTACAGCACCGCCGAGCGGCTCCTGCAGCGCTGCCTTAATGCTGGGGAGGAGGCGTATCGGGGTGCGGCGTATGACATTGCTCTGGCATATCTCGTGCTTGGGCGAGCGGTGAGTGATATAGGAGCTGCCGAAGCGGCGCTACAGCCGCTCGCTGAGGGCCGGCGCCGTTTTCAAGCACTGGCCGATGTGGGTGATAACGATGCCGAACGTATGGCAGCCGTGGCGGTAAGTGATACTGGCCTTTCCCTGCGTAAGTTAGGGCGATTAGATGAAGCGGCATCTGCATATGAAGAAGCCATCGAACGTGCTGAGCAACGCCAGGATAACAGATCAGTTGCTGTGAACAACTTCCAACTCGGCACCGTCCGATTATGGCAACGTCGCTATGCCGAAGCGCTGAAGATCTATGCGCAGGCCCGCGATATCTTCGAGAGCCTCGACGAGCCTCGATCTATTGCGACGGTCTGGCATCAAATCGGAAGGGTACACCGCCAAGCGGGACAGTTGGAGCTGGCTGAGCGGGCCTATCGGCAATCGCTGATGATTGAGGTGCAGCAGAAGAATCTCGCAGGCGAGGCCGACAGCCTGATTGAATTGGGTAATCTTTATGATGATATGGGGCGCCTAGAAGAGGCTGTGACCTTCTCCCGACAGTCAGCCGATATCTCCACAAAATTGCAGGATCTTGCCAACGAAGGCCACGCGCGCAACAACCTGGCCTATATCCTGATCAAGCTGCACCGCTACGACAAAGCCCGCCGCGAGCTGCTTCGGGCGATCGAGTGCAAACAGCCCTACGGCTACGCGGCCGAGCCTTGGAAGACCTGGAGTATTCTTCATAACCTAGAGCAGGCCACCGGCAACCCACAGGCCGCCGCCCAAGCGCGCCGGCATGCCATCCAGAGCTACCAGGCCTACCGGCGCGACGGCGGCGAGAACCAGAGGGCTGGCGCGGATCTCTATACGCTGGTTGCGCAAGCTATCCAGCAAGGCGATTTAACCAAAGTGGAGCAAACCCTTGCCGAATATCTCGGTCCAAATGCCGGCCCACGGGCCAGGACACTCATCCCTAAACTCCAATCCATCCTGCACGGCTCGCGCGACCCCGCGCTGGCCGACGATGAGGCGCTGGACTACGGCGACGCGGCGGAGCTGCTGCTGCTGCTGGAGCGGGTGGGGGAGCGCGGATGACGCACGGAGAGCGCAGGGATAAATCCCCGCGCTGAGATACCAAGCCCGCTGAAGCGGGCTAGACGGATGGGCAGCCCGCTTCAGCGGGCTTCCGGCTGCTAGCCGCAGGCTTGAGCCTGCGGCGTGTGGCGTGCGGCCGGCGATCATGGAATCGATGCTTGGCATTGTGCCCACGTCGCGGGCAGATACACCGATCTGCCCCTACGCACGGCATTCATCGTTTGCGTTGGAGGGTCAATCATTGCATCGAGACGCCGCGCGGGCGATAACATATCGCCGCCACCCATCACCCCTTCACCCCGTCACCCCGTCACCCATCACCCGAGAGGTGCTCCAGCATCGCACGGATCGCGGCCTCGTGGCCCGGCCGGTAGAAGCCTTCCAGCGCCTGCTCGTCGGCGCCGGCGGGCAGGGCTTCCGTGAATGGGAAGCCGGCCAGCGCCTCGACGTCGGCGGCCGCATCCGGCTTGCCGGGGACACCGCGCGCCAGGGCGGCCCGGCAGCGCTGCTCGATCGTGTCGAAGTAGGCCATATTCTGCCGCAACAGGCCCGGGCCGCTGTCCACCGGCGCGTGGCAGTACAGGGCAGCAGCCGGGTCAAGCGCGGCCATGCACGCCAGCGACTCGCGCATTGCTGGCAGCGCCGCGGCCGACTCGACGAACGGGAACGGCAGCTCGGCCGCATCGCCTGGCAGCAGCGTACGTATCTCGGGGATGAAAACCGAAATGTGGTCGGGCTGGTGGCCGGGGGTGGCGAACAGCTCCAGCGTCAGGTCGCCGCCGTCGATCGCGAGCCGCCCGTCGAACAGCACAGTTGGCGGCGTCAGCACCACGTCGTCGAAGCGCCCCGGCTCGTGGGCGCGCAGCTCGGCCAGCTTGCGGCGCGCCTCTTCCGAGCGCAGCCGCTCGGCGCAGCGCCGGCTGGCCACGATCGGCGCGGGGTGCGCGGCATGTGGCCCCGCGAACAGCTGGTTACCCCAGGCGTGATCCCAGTCGGCGTGGGTGTTCACGGCCAGCAGCTGGCGGCCGGGCAGGTGCGGGCGCGCGATCTCTAGCAGCGCCGCGGCCGTGGGTCCGTTGATCAGCGTGTCGATCAGCACCACGTAGCGCTCGGTCACCACAACGAAGGTATCGACCAGGGTGCCGCAGCGGCACACCAGGATGCGTGAATCCCAGCCCTGGTTGGGGATGAGGGTGACAGTATCGGTTATCTGCATCCTTCTGCTCATTCCGACGATAGACCATAGACGATGGACGATGCGACTAACAATGTCATCGTCTATCGTCTATCGTCTCATCAAGACGCTTCATTCCAACGAGCAACGATGGACGATAGGGCCAACACTGCTATCGTCTACCCTCTACGGTCGATCGTCGTTTCAGCTTCCTGCAATTTCGTTTAATCCCTCGATGATATCATCCAATTCTTCCGGCGTGATGGTGCCCATCCTGTTGCTGAGACGTTCCACCGACAGGGTGCGAATCTGGCTGATTTTGACCCATGAACGCTTGGGGAGGGTTGCCGAGGCAATTTCCAGTGTGAGAGGGAAACCGGCGGTTGGCGGCTGACTAGTGATGGCGAGGGCAATCACAGTGCGGGAACGTTGATTGAAGACATCATGACTGATGACCAGCACAGGACGGACGCCTGCTTGCTCGTGTCCGCGCACCGGATTGAGATCAGCCCACCAGATATCGCCTCTCAATATTCGGGCCACGCCTCTAACTCCTGTTCGATGCCTTCTTCGGCGAGGGCTTGTTCGGCGCGGGGGTCCAGTTTCGCGCTCTCACGCGCGAGTCGACCCCGTCGCATACGTGTGAGTTTATCTTGCAATGCCTCTTGAATCGCCTTGCTTCGATTGGGAAAGACGCGCTGGGCTACCAATTGATCCACCTGCGCTAACAGGGCGGTATCAATTGTCACGGCCACTTTTGTAGTCGCCATGGCGGACCTCCTTAGTATGATGAAATATCATACCATATTGGTATAGCTTTGTCGAGAGCGATCTCGGGGATGCCAGCCATGTCAAAGTCGGTCTTCGGGGAGATCTGGAGGGCCTGCGGCCCCTCCAGATCTCCCCGGCGATGTGGGTGCGAGGGCGGCTGCGCCGCCCTCGCACCCCCACCGTATACCGTACGGCGCGCGAACTTTGACATGGCCCTGCATGTCCAGCCGTTCGAAAAGCATCGCAGCTTACGATCCCACGACCGTAAACATCGCGCCGGCGCTGCGGCCGAAGACCTCGGGCGCGTACATCTGGTAGGCCAGCGCCGGCATGGTCTTGAACTCGCCGGCGGTGGTGGCGCGCGCCAGGTAGGTGTAGTGATAGGTCCCCTTGGGCAAATAGGTCGCGAACAGCGCCACCCGGTTGTCGTGGATCGAGGTCTGGCCGAAGTACCACCAGTAGGGCTGCTCCTGATCGGCGCTCTCGAGCTGGGCCTCGCGCGCCGCGGCGCTGGTGGTCTTCAGGCTGGTGTCGAGCGGTTCCAGTCCTGCCGGCAGCATGTCCTCGACCGCCAGGTAGCGCACGTCCTCCGGCACCGTCAGGGTCAGCCGCACCTGCACCACGTCGCTCAGCCGTGCCTGCGTAATCAGCTGGCCGGTCGGCGAGAGCGTGTCGGTGTCCACCATGCTGTACTCGCGCGCCACGCCGATGCCCTGGTCGAGCGGCTGCACTCTGGCAGCGTCCTGCTCGTAGCGCACCCGCAGCGTGTAGTACAGCCGGCCCTGGCCAGTCTTGCTCATGACCAAGGACGAAGGACCAACGACCAAAGGTGTGTTATTGGCTTGTTGGTCATTGGTCCCTTCGGCTGCGCTCAGGGCAGGCGTTGGTCGTTGGTCGTTGGTCGTTTTGAGGTCGGCCAGGTTTATAATCACACTAATGGGATCTTTGAGGTTGTCGCGATTGACCGTGCCCTCCTTCAACGTCTTGCCGTCCAGCGACGCGCGGTAAGTGTAGTCGGCGGCCAGTTCGCCACTCTGGGCGATATACTCGGCCAGCGCGATCAGCGATACCGCGGACTCCTGGGTGGTGCGCCAGTGGCCCTCGCCGCGCTGGCCCATGAGGTAGCGCACGGCGTTGGGGATCAGGAAGTTAGCCGGATCGGCACGCACGAGCGCCTGCAAGGCCAGCGCGGTGCTGCGAGTGTCGCTGCTCATGTTCCAGCTATCCTGCTCTGGCTCCTCCCAGTGTGCGTCGGCGGCGTGCATGATCGCCGTGCTCATCAAGTTGCCCACCAGCACACGTGCGCGGTCGTCCTCGCCGCCAAGCGCCTTCAGCGTCATCAGCAAATAGGCCCGGCCGTAGATGCTCAGTTGCTCGCGCTTGTCGTACAGCGCCACCGCACGGCCGCGGTCCGGCTTGCCGGCTTCGGCCAGTACGAACAGAACGTAGCTGCGGGCGTTGAGGCTTGAGGCTTGGGACTTGGGACTTGTAGCCTTGGCGCCTGCCTGCGTTTCTTCCGCGTCGAGTATTGAGATCAAATACGCGATGCCCCGGTCGAGTCGGTCCTGGTCCACTGCGTAGCCGGCCTTTTTGGCTTCGATCAGGCCCTGGATCACATAGGCGCTCAGGTAGGCCTGGCTGTCATCATCCTCCCACCAGCCCCAGCCGCCGTCGAGGTGCTGCAAGGCGTACAGCCGCTGCAACCCCGCGGTCAGGTTGCTTTCGAGCGATGTCTTGAGCTTCTGGTCGTCCATGCCGAGCTGCTTGAATAGCCGGTAGGTCACGGCATTGGGCAGAAAGCGGCTGACCGTCTGCTCGGAGCAGAAGTACGGGTAGTGCTCCAGGTAGCCCAGCGCGCTGTCCACGCCGGCCGCCAGCGAGGGCGTCAGCTCAAGATCCAGCTCACCTTGCGGCGATTGGGGATTGGCGATTGGGGATTGGGAGTTTTGACCCCCAGTCCCCAGTCCCTGATTCCCAATCGCCGCGATCGTCTCGACCGTTGTGTCCTGCACCTGGCCGGCGCTGGCGACCACCTCGGGCGTGGTGAAGCGCTGAATCGGCAGCGCCTGCTCGACACGGTCCTCCAGCCCGCCGCCCTCGAGCGTGAAGCGCAGCAGCGCCTGCCCCGCCGCCAACACATCTGCCGGCCAGCGCACCACCGCGGTGCTGTTTGCCGGCACTTGGACGCTCTGCTTCGCGTCTGCACTCATCTGAACCAGCATTCCAGGTTTACCCGTCTCCTGGTCTCCTTGTCTCCCTGTCTCTTCCAGCTCTAGCGTGACCGTCGCGTCGATCGCATTCGGCGTGTTGTTCTGCACTACTGCCTGGATCGCCAGCTTGTCGCCGGCGGTCAGGAAGCGCGGCAGCGCCGGGCGAATGAGCAGCGGCCGGGTGGCGACCAGATCGGCTGTCGCCTGGCCCACGCGCGTGTCGGCGGTCAGGCCGCGCGCGGTCATACGCCAGGTGGTCAGGTTGTCGGGCAGCGTAAGCGTCACTTTGGCCGTACCGTCGTCACCGGTCACAACCGAGGGGTTCCAGTACGCGGTGTCGGGAAAGTTACGCCGGATCAGCACGTCGGAGTTGACGCCCCCGCCGCCGCCCTTGTCGCCGGGCTGGAGCTTCAGTGTAACCCGATCGACCAGCGCCGTCAGCGACTGCGACGTAAAGACACCCAGCGGCCGTTTGGTGTAGAAGGCCTGCTTGAAGGTTGGGTTGGGGTCGTCGGCCAGCGACAGCACCGCCTTGTCCACCAATGCCAGCCCGACCTCGGCGCGCACGCCTTTGCCGCTGAAGTCGGTGGCCTTGACGGTGTAGCTGACCTGATCGCGCGGCCCAGCCTCCGGCTTATCCGGCGTGACTGAGATCGTCAGCTCCTGCTGCTCGGTCGAGACCGGCAGGTTGACCAGGCCGACGCGCAGATCCGGCACCTGGGGACTGGGGGCTGGGGACTGGGGATTAGGAGTCACTCCTCCCCGCTCTCCAATCGCCAATCGCCCGCTGCCCGCCGCCGGCTTGACCAGTACCACCGACACATACACATTCGGCGCGTACTCGGCGCTGATCGGCACCTGGAGCAGCTGGGTTGTTCCCTGAAGTGTAAAGAGTTTGTGCTCGATCACCTCGCCGCGCTCGATCGTCATCAGCGCGCTCATGCCGGGGTAGGGCGCAGTCACGAGAATGCCGGCGGTGTCGCCTGGCTTGTAGCTGCTCTTATCGGCGATCAGGTCGACCCGGTTGGTGTCGTTGACGCCCCAGAACACGTCGCCGCCGTAGACCCAGGTATAAGCGCTCGACTTGACGCTGTGTCCAGCGTCGTCGCGGCCCTCCGCCCCGATCCGGTACTCACCACCTTCTTTCGGTGTGAAGCTGACGCTCCCGCGACCCTGCGCATCGGTGCTCGCGTCCTTGGTTTCGACCAGCGTGTCGCTAAAACTGGAGGTCCAGTACAATTGACCGTCGGCGCCTTGCTGGCGGACGCTGTTCCAGGTGCGCTTGTAGAGGCTGACCTTCAGCGCGCGGCTGGCGACCGGCTGGCCCTGCGGGTCGAGCGTGACGATCGAGACGCTCTGCGGCTGGCCGGCCTGCACGACATAGCCATCCGGCCGCAGGCCGATGTAGAACGCGCCGGCGTGGACATTGACCGTGCCCTGCGACGCGATCACCTGGCCATCCACGTCGGTCACTTCCACATCCAGCGTCAGCGTGCGGCTGTGGTTGTCCTTGCCAAACGTGGCCGGCAGCTTGACACTGAAATTGCCCTGTCCATCGGTCTTGGCCTGGCCGTCGGCCACCTGCTCGCCGCCGGCCGGCTGCTGGCCCGCATCCCAGCGGTACCAGGCGTAGGCGTCGTCCAGGTCTTCGAACGTGAAATTGGCGGCGCTCTCGGGCGCAAAGTACAGCGGGTTTGCCAGCAGCCGCCAGTGCACCGGCGCGTTGGCCACCGCGCCGCCGGAGAAGTAATGCGCCGCGACGGCAATCTCCAGCGTGTCGCCCTGGATCAGGTCGGGCTTGGCCGGCGTGACGGTGACATCGAATGCCGGCTTGCGGTACTCGGCGACGCTGAACGAACCCGTGATTTGGGGACTGGGGATTTGGGACTGGGGATCGGGCGCAGGATTCCCGGTCCCCAATCCCCAATACCCAATCCCTACGCTGTAGCTGCCAAGCTTGGCGCCGCGATCGAGTGGGAAGCTGGTGATAAACGTGCCAAACTCGCTCAGCGCCAGTGTGGCCGAGTAGACCGCGTTGCCCTCGGGATCGGAGATGGTCAAGAAGGCCTGCTGGCCCTGGCCCGGCAGTGTGTAGCGCTCGCCCTGCGCCAGGCGGATCGCGCCGCGAATGTAGACGTTCTGATCGGGTCGGTAGATCGGCCGATCGGTGTAGACATTGCCAACCACCGGGCTATGCGCGTAATCGGCCGGCAGCCCGAAGTCCCACGGGCCGATCCCATCGCCCCAGTTCGTGGTGCCGAAGGCGAAGCGCGCGCCGGCCGGCGACCAGAGGAACAAGGGGTTAGAGCTGTCAGGTGCCGCGAATGCAGCCTGGAGGATACCCTCGGCGTCAGTGCTGCCCAGCTGGGCAGGCTCGGCCTGCGTGCCGCCGTCGTAGCTGTAGGCCGCAACTGTCAGTGGAATATCGGCGACAGGCTTGCCGGTCGCCAGGTCGATCGCCCAGACAAATAGCTTCTCGGGGCTGCGCTTGATCGTCAGCGCGTAGGGACTGACGACCATGATCTGGCGATCGAAGGCGCTGCTGGGGCCGCTGACCTCCAGATAGTACGCGCCAGCTTCGAGCCGGCCCAGCTCCAGCAGGTCGATCCGCTGCTGGTTGCGGTCGCCTGGCAGGCTTGCCGCACCCTGCTTGACCAGCGCCGATGTGGCGGGCGTATAGTCATTCCAGCGGTCGTAGTCGTTCGCCAGCGTCACGACCTCGGCCGGGCCCAGCCGGTAGAGTTTGTAGTCGACCGACGGCGTGCCGACGTGCTGAAGAGGCACGCGCGCCGGGACGTAGGCGTTGTAGGCGCCCAGCCGGTAGGCGCCCACCAGCGCCAGCGCGGGCGGCAACGAGGCGGTATGAAAGCCGATCTGGGCATCCTGGCCGAGCGGCACGCCGTACAGGTCGCGCGCCGCTGCGCCGACGCTCACGCGGTAGTCCGTGTCGGGCTTGACCTGGAAGTAGACGTAGAACTCGACCTGGCCAGTGCCGGTGAAGATCTCGGTCGGCTTGGGATCGATCGTCAGATTTTGCTCGACCGAAGCCCAGTCCATCGGCGCGCTGAAGGCCAGCCGCAGGCTACCGTTCGGCTCGGCTGCGCTAGCGCCATTCGCCGGCTCGGAGGTGTCGAGGCGCGGCAGCGGCGCGACCCGGAACCTGCTGCTGTAGGCGGCCGCCAGCGCGCCAGCGCCGCCCGCTGCCCGCGCCCCCTCGGCGACCGACAGTGTGTAGTCGCCGCCGCGCTCCAGCGGTGCGGCGGGCGTAAATGTCACCACAAAGCCGCTGACCTGCTCGCCGGAATCCCAGGTGCCCGCCGCCACCAGCGCTGGGTCGGGCGCCAGCGTCGAGTCTGGGGCGAGCGCCAGCGTGCCGGGGACTGTCGCGCCATTCCGCCGCAGCGTGACCGCGCCGCGCAGGCTGGTCAGGTCCATCGGCTGGTTGAACACTAGCTGGATCGGACCGCGCGGGCCGGCGTAGCGCGCGCCGTCGGAGGGCAGGCTGGCGATTACTTTCGGCGTGATGCTGCTGAAACGCCAGCTGTACTCCTGCCTGAGCGCCCCGCCCGTCTGATCCTGCAAACCAGCGGCCACCCGCACGCGGTAGTCGGTCGAAGGCGCCAACCCGGCCTTGGGTGTGAAGACGTAGGTGCTGGTGTCGAGCCAGCGGCCCTCGCCCGCCAGCGCCGGCTCGATCGCGATCGGCCGCGGCAGGTTAGCCTGTGCATCGAGCGTGGTCAGCGCCACCACCGGGTGGTTGAAGCGCACGCTGATCCGATGCGTGTCGGTCAGCACCTCGGTTGTATCGGCCAGCGGCTCGACCTGCGCGACCTCCAGATCGCCGATCACGCCGAAGCTCCAGGTCAGCGGGCGATCGTTCAGCTTCGTGCCACTGCCCGAAAGGATGCCGGCGCCCAGGCTGGCCTCGTAGCGCGCGCCGCGCTCGAGTGCTGCCGCCGGCTTGAACAGAAAGCCGCTATCCAGCGGCTGCACGCTGCCCGGCACCGGCACGCCTGTATCGAGCCGGCGCAACACAAACGCCTTTCCGGCCGAGGCTACATCGACATCTTTTTCCAGCCGCACCTCGACCTCGCCGGAGGCGGGTGTGTCGATCGCGCCATCGTATGGGCGCATGCCGGCCAGCAGCGGCGCGGCGGTGCGAAAGCTCCAGCTGACCGGTTTCTCCAATCGCGCGCGGCCGTCAGGTGTCACATCCGTCCGCACACTGGCGGTGTACTGCGTCGCGGCATGCAGCCCGCCGGCCGGGTAGAAGCCGAACAGCGTCGGCGAGAGCCAGCGGCCGACGCCTGTGGCCTCAGGGGAGAGCACAAGCGGCTGCGGCAGCGTGTCGGCGAGGCGCGGGTCCTCGGCGGCGGCGGCGATCTGCTCGGCCGGCACCACCGGCGCGCCGAACTCGACCGTGATCGGCGCATTCAGCGGAACCTCGTTCGCCCCCTGCTCGGGCCCGAAGCGCGCCACAGTCACATACGGCGCAGTCGCAAAGCTGATCAAGAGCGGCTGCTCGCTCGCGCGGCCGAGCAAATTGCGCACGCCTGGACGGAGCGTCAGACGATAGCTGGCACCGTAGCGCAGCCCGCCGGCCGGCTGGATGGTTACGACGGACGGACCAGGCCGCGGGAAGCCAGAGCCGATCACCGCGAACTCGACCGGCGGCTCGAACGCCAGCGCGGCCTGGACCGAGTCGGGCCGCACCCACTGGCTGAAGACGATCTGGATGCTGGCGGCCGGGTTGGCGTCGGCAGCGCGATCGGCGGGAGTGATCTGGAGAACCGTCGGCGGGTTCAGCGCGACCGGCCCGAACACCACCCCCAGCGCGATCAGGAGGAGGGCAAACAGCACGATATTGATATTGCGCCAGCGGAGGTAGGGGCGTAGGCGTTCCATAGGTTACCTCTCGAATCGCTCAAAATATTTCAGATAGAATTGCCAGGCAGACACCAAACCTCAGAGTCCTCGCGCTGAGTCAGCAGAATGCGGCCATCCTGAATAATCGCGACTACTGCCCCGATTGATGGCATATAGCGTACTCCTGATCGCCAAAACTCCAATAAAACCCTATGTCATGTTGAGCGAAGCGAAACATCTCTATGAAGTCACGGCGAAATGTCAATGAATGGTTCGCCGAAAACTGCGCCGCCAAGCATGAGACAAGATTTCACGCTGGCGTTCTTAGTATGCATTGATTCTCATCGTAGGGACGCGATATATCGCGTCCCTACGATGAATACCCGGTTATCGATGCATATCACTGTAAAGCAGGGTAAAACCTTGTCTTAGTCTCATATGTCATGTTTCTTCCACCACAAACTCTACAGTCGCGCTGCGCGCCACCCTGCCCTGGGCATCGGTTACTTCCACCTGCGCGCGATGGGTTC
>DATFXE010000618.1:0-5320 GCA_035258585.1 Roseiflexaceae bacterium
CATAACCTGCTCCACAAGAACCGAAAGCCAAGAATCGTTCGACGAACAGTAGTTCTCGATTCTTACTGACAGGACTTACGCGGTCGTCCATTGCGGGGAGGTCACCCAGAGGGTACCCGAGGGCTGCAAGCCCTCCATGTATCTTTTTTCTGGCACACTACGGCGACACCCAGAGGGTACCCGGCCGCCGTAGTGTGCCAGAAACAGAAGACCTTGGGGAGGTTCGGCCTCCCCAAACCCCTCCACCGCGTAAGTCCTGTAACTGATAGCTGACTACTGCTGCCCGCCATACTTGGCGATCAGCATCTGCGCCTGGGTCGCGAGCGGCGAGGAGGGCTTGAGCTTGATGATGCGCTGCCAACTCGCGATCGCCGCTTCGGTCTGGGGCGGCTGGGCGCTGATCAGGCAGTGGCCGAGGCTCAGCAGCACCCGCTCGTCGTCCGGCGCGGCCTGGGCGGCCCGGCGGACCTCGTCGGTGCCATTGCGCACGAAGCTCTGGTCGCCGGTGCCGGCGCCATAGAAGCAGGCGCTGGCGCCCATGTCGGCGCGCACGCTGGCGTTGTCCGGCTCCAGGGCCAGAGCCTGGCTGTAGGCGTTGGTGGCTTCGAGCCAGCGCCCGAGCCGCTGCTGGTAGATCAGGCTGTCGGGCGCGCTCTCGCGCACTACCTGCGCGCTATCGTACAGGACATTGCCCAGGTCGATCCAGGCCTGCGCGCTGGTGGGATTCTGGCGCGTGGCCTGCTGCGCCTGCGGGATGCTCGCCTCGAACATGTCGAAAGGCGATGGCGTGGGCGTCGCTGGCGCGGGCGGCGGGCCGCCTCCACCCGTAAGCGCGAGGCTCGCCACGACGATCAGAATCAGTGCGCTGGCCAGCGCGACCGGTGCCGCCCAGGCGCGCGCGGCCGGCCTCGTCGCCGCGCGCCCCGCCACACGCGCAGGCACAGGCGACCGTACTGGCTGGTCGTCGAACCCGCGCGGCCGCTCGGCACGTCCGGCCGGCGGCAGCGGGCGGTAGTCCAATGCCTGCTCGCTGCGCTCGGGACGGAGGACGGAGGACGAAGGACGAATGATGCCTCTTTCGTCTTCCGTCTTCCGTCTTCCGTCTTTGGTCGGCGCGAGGGAGGCCTGCTCCTCGTCATACGCCGCGCGGCGAGTCGGGTCGTTCAGCACCGCGTAGGCGCGCTCGATCGAGTCGCGCTTCTGCCGCGCCAGCTCGACCAGCTCGTCGGCGGCGCCGTCGAGCCGCGCGGGGTCGTACAGCTCACGCAGGCGCGTGTAGGCCGCCTCGATCGCGGCCGCATCGGCGCGCGGATGGACCTGGAGGGTTTCGTAGTAGTCCTGAGCCATAGCCGGGGTGCTAGGGCCTAGAGGCTAGAGGCTGGATAATCACCAGCCCGTTCCCTAGCCTCTAGTCCCTAGTCTCTAACCTCTCGATACAAACTTCGCCAGCCCGCCCAGGCCACGCGGCAGGCGCGCACGCTGTCCGCCCGGCTGCCAGCGCCCTTCGATCGCGCGCCGCAGCATGGCGATCAGCCCGCCCAGCACGCCGATCCCCACACCCAGCCAGACCAGCAGGATGCCCGGCTTCAGGCTGACGGTGACGACCGCCTTGGCCGGGTCGATGGGCAGGTTCAGCCCGGCCACGCGCACATCCGCGAAGCGCTGCACCGGGTCGAAGTTCTCGAATGTGATGCTGTGGCCGCCCGGCAATGTCGCCGGCAGCAGCTGGATAGCTTTGCCCGGGTCGGTCTCATTCGCGATGAGCCGGATGACCGGCGTGACGGTGCTCTCTTTGCCCGCATAGCTCACGCTCAGTTTAGCGCCGATATCGCCGCTGCCCTGCGTATGCGACGCGGAGGCGTCGAAGCCGAGGAATGTGATCATGTATGGACCGATCTCGCGCTTGCCATTGACCGCCAGCCGCGCGGCGTTGTGGTCGTTCGGCGGCTCGTACTCCTGCGGCGAGATGTAGACGTCGCGGAAGAGCTCGCTTTTAATCGACGGCTCGGCCATGGTCGCGCCCATACGTGGGTTGAAGTATAGCGTCGGCGCGGCGTTGAAGGTCTCGCCGCCGCGCTTGACGGTCAGATCGAGCACGCCCTTGCCGGCCGGAGTCTGCTTCCAATCGTTGAAGCTGAACTCGTAGCCGTAGGCCGTCACGGTTTGGCCTTGGGGAACCACAATCTTCAGATCAGGCGAGGCGTAGAAGCTCGAGCCGACCACGCCAGTCAGCAGCACCGCCAGGCCAACGTGCGCCAGATAACCGCCGATCCGCAGCCAGCCGCTCCTGAGCGTCCGTCGTATCATGACCAGGTTGGCGCCGGCCACGAACGCGCCCAGGCCAATGTAGGCCAGCGGCAGCGGGTCGCGCGCACCGAGAATGAGCGCGACGCAGGTGATCGCCACAGCCGCCAGCGCCGGCCAGCGCAGCGCGCGCAGCAGGTGGCGCACATTGGTGTCGCGCCAGCCCAGCAGTGGCCCAACGATTAGCAGCGCCAGCAGGATCAGCGCCAGCGGCGGCACCGTGGCGCTGTAGAAGCTGCCGACCAGGCCGAAGCGCCCGTCGGTGAAGACCGGCGCCTGCGGGTTGATCGCGTTGCCGCGATCGATGTCGAACGCCGCGCCGAGCAGGTTCTGTAGGGCCTGCCCGACGCCAGGGATAGCCGAGATCACCGGCATCGAGGTGCCGACCGCCACCACGGCGGCGATCACCAGCAGGCCGATGATCAGCAACACAAAGAAGCTATCGCGCGAGAGCAACTTTTCGGAGATAGGCCGGCTCGGAATATCGCGCCAGCGCCAGGCCAGAAACGCCACGCTGAAGCTTGCCAGCACCGCCAGAAAACCGGTCATCACCGACTTCAGCCCCTCCTCGACAAACGAGTGGACCGAGAACGACGACAGGACGCCGGTGCGGGTCAGGAACGTGGCGTAGAACACCAGCAGATAGGTCAGAATCGCCAGCGCGAAGTTGGCCCGACGGAAGCCGCCGCTACTCCGCTGGATCAGCAGCGCGTGCAGCAGCGCGGTGGCCGTCAGCCAGGGCACCAGCGCCGAGTTCTCGACCGGGTCCCAGCCCCAGTAGCCGCCCCAGCCGAGCGTCTCATAGGCCCAGTAGCCGCCCAGCAGCAGTGCCAGGCCCAGGAACGACCAGCCGGCTAGCGTCCATGGCAGGGCCTGGCGCGCCCAGCCGTCGTAGTCGCGCCGCCACAGCCCGGCCAGCGCAAAGGCGAACGGCAACGCCAGCAGCGCGTAGCCGGTGAACAGGATCGGCGGGTGGATGACCATCCAGGGGTTGTGCAGCAGCTCATTCAGCCCTTTGCCATCAGCCGGGACGATCGCCGCGCCGGTGGTTGGGTCGGTGTTGGGAATGAACGGGTTGCGGATGAGCATGAAGCCCAGCAGCGCGGCCTGGAGCAGCATGAACATGCTCAGCACATACGGCTCGGCGTGGCGCGTGCGGCGGATCAGCAACTGGGCCGCCAGCAGGCCCCATAGCGCCCACAGCACAAACGAGCCGGGCTGGCCGGCCCACATCGCGGCGACACGGAAGCGGAACTCCAAGTCGGCCGAGCTGTAGTCATAGACATACTTGATATCGTAGCGCCGTGTGACGAACAGGTAGATGATCAGCGCCACTACCAGCAGCACCGTGCTAAGTGCCGCGTGCGTGCCGAAGCGGCCGTAGGCCAGCGCCGCCGTATTTCCGCGCGGCACCAACGCGTAGCTCACGCTCGCCAGCGCTGCCGCGGCGATGCCGCTGATGATCAAGATCGTGCCGAGCAAGTACATAGGCCCTCATTTCAGATTGCAGATTGTAGATAGCAGTAGGACTTACGCAGTTGGCGTTTTAGCGCGGGCGCGGGGGCCACAGGCCCCCGAGAACCTTCTTTTTCCACCCACCTGTGGCGGCTTTGCCGCCACAGGTGGGTGGAAAAAGAAAGGGGTTCTTTGGAGGGCTTTGCCCTCCAAACCTCCCAACCGCGTAACTCCTATGCAGATGAAGATTCTCAATCTGCAATCTACAATCTGCAATTCTATGCTTTGGTCTGATCCAGCTGCTCCTGGTACTTGGAAGGGCACTTCACCAGCATATCGTCGGCGACGAACACACCCTGGGCCTGATCGTAGCGGCCGATCGCCACGATGCTGATCGCCTTCTCGAAATTGGCCGGCTTGGGCTTGGCGTAAATCACCTGCACGACCTTGCCGGTGCTATCCTGCAATCTGAACGTGAAATCGCCCTTGTCGTCATATCCGCCGGTCTCGCCGGGATACAGGAAGCCGGCCAGCTGCACACCGCGCCCGCTGCTGATCGCCTCGCTGACGCTGGTGGTATAGGGCCGCAGCCCGCTCTGCAAGCCGTAGTAGCCCAACACCATCGCCAGGACGATTATCGCGATTCCGATCATATGCAATGGCTTGAGCGCGAAGCCGCGCCGGCCAAGATCGCTGGGGGCGGTTGCCATTGATTGCTCCTTGATAATCAGTCGGCAGTCGGCAGTCGGCAGTAAGCAGTGTGAAACTGCATTCTGCCGACTGCCGACTGTCACTCGTCACTGGTGACGACGCTGGCGCGCGGCTGGCCGTTGCGGGCCTCGAGCGTGGCGCGCGGGGCTGGCGCCTCGGCGCGCGGGCGCTGGTCGAGCTGGCGGCGCAGCTCGCGCGCCTGGTGGTCGAGCCGCCATAGAAAGGCGAAGATTCCCAGCCAGACCACCAGCGCCACCGAAAGCGCCGCGTAGATCGCGATCCCCGGATCAAGCAGGAAGTTCGGCATAATTGCCCTCCCGCAACGCCAATTGCTCCTGCATCGAGAGCATGGCGGCGCGCAGACGATACAGCCAGACGAACAGGCCGGTGAAACCGGCGATCGAGGCCAGGAATGTCCACAGTGTGCGCTGATTGCTCAGCAGGCCGGTGCCGGGCGCCTCGATGTTGAGCAGCGCGGTGCCGGATGCCAGGTCGGCCTTCTCCAGCGCCAATGTAAAGCGCTGGCCGGCGAAGTTCGGCCGGTCGGCCGGCTTGCTGCTGCCGAGGTCGAGTGTTGGCTCCAGCGTGCCGAGCATGGCACCGCCCGGGCCAGCTACCGCCACGCGCGCGACGGCGAAATCGCCGCGCTGCTCCAGGCCGAGCAGCTCCAGACGATTATCGCCTAACACCCCTATTTTGGCCCCATTGAGCTGAAGCGTAATGCCTTCGCACTTGCTGCCCTGAATGAAGGCGCAGTTCGGGTGCAGCGTGCTCTCGGCCACGCGCGGCGCCACGAACAGCAGGAATGGCATCGTCACGGCCGCGAATAGATTGTAGACTGCCGCGAGCC
>DATFXE010000619.1:0-4064 GCA_035258585.1 Roseiflexaceae bacterium
GGCTGCTTGAGCAGGCGTGCCAGCGACGCGATGTAGGTCGGCCGATCAAAATCCGGTGCGCCAGTCCAGGGCAGCTCCACCCAGCTATGCCCGTGCTGCGCGATCAGCAGGTCAATGGTGAACCACAGCCGCTCAGCCTCCATGCTCATTTCATAGACCATCAGCCTGTTGCAATGGCCTGGCGCCGCCAAACACCGCACGCGCAGCCCATCCACGGTCAATTCCTCGCCATCGCGCATGACGATGTCGGCCTGGCAGGGCTCGAATACTCGCTGCACTGCGTAGCCGATACAGCGCTCGTCACCGGCGGCGAGCGCCTCAGCGGTCTCGGGCGAACAGACGATCTTGAGACCACGCCGCTGCAGTTCGGCGGCGTGGCTGGCGTGGTCAAAGTGCGCGTGGGTAACGAAGAGGTGCGAAGCCTGTTCGAGATGAAAGCCCTCTCACGCTGCGTTTTGCTCGACCTCTGGCAATGTCTCGGCATCTTGCAAATCACCAGAGTCGATCAGCACACTGGCGCCGGCGGAATGGATCAGATAGCCGTTCTGATGCCGGCCGTATGGCGAACCATTCACCAAATAGACGCCCGGGAGTATCTGCATCACCTTCCTCCGCGTTACGAATGCATCCTACGCAGCTCAAAACACCACAACTGATGCCGGTGGATCGCGTCCAGCCATTGTACCAGAGCCGCAGAGCGTAGGTAGCGCCGAAGTCGAGTTGACCATCCCCAGTGCATATGCTAGATTCTTTCGGCCGCTCGGAGGCCCTACCAGCAGAAGCACGACGATGGACGCTCTCCACGCAGAACTGACACGAATCACCGCAGCCGTACGCGGAACGGTTGGCATCTGTGCGCAGCATATCCAGACACAGCACCGTATCGTCTACAACGCTGATGCGCGATTTCCGATGGCCAGTGTGTTCAAGCTTCCTGTCGCCGTGTATCTGCTCACGCTCGTTGATCACGGGCTGCTGCAGCTCGACCGGCTGATCGACGTTCAGCCCGGTGATATCAGCCCCGGCAGCGGCCTGATCCAATCGCTGCTGTTTCATCCCGGATTACAGCTCTCGCTCGCGAATCTGCTTGAGCTGACCCTGCTGATCAGCGACAACACCGCAAGCGATGTGCTCTTACGCGTGGTGGGCGGGCCGCAGGCGATGACCCAGTTTTTGCGCGAGCGCGATCTGCATGCAATCCGCGTGGATCGCTTCACCAAGCACCTCGTGGCCGACAGATATGGGCTTGGCGAGTGCGCGCCACCCGGCGAGTGGTCGCTTGAGCGCTACCGCGCGCGCTTTGCGTAGCTGACCGCTACGGAGCTCAGCGCGGCAGCAGCGGCGTTTTCCGCTGACGAGCGCGACAGCATGACCCCGGCAGCAATGACCGACCTGCTGGTGAAGATCATGACGCCGGGCCTGCTCAGTGCGCGCCATCGGAGCGTGTTGCTGGAGATCATGCAGCGATGCCAAACTGGGGCTGGCGCCATCAAAGGGATGCTTCCGCCCGAAACACCAGTTGCGCATAAGACCGGGACGCTGGCAGAAGTCGTGGCAAATGACGTCGGTATTGTGACGCTTCCTGATGATGCTGGGCAGCTGGTGATCGCCATATGCGTGGCATCGCCGGAGGCGCAAAGCGATCCGGCATCGGTGTGTCAGCGGGTGATTGCCCACAGTGCGCGCGCCGTGTACGATTACTATCGCTTTCGCAGCAACGCCACCCATCCGTGAGGTATCATCGGCACAGTCACTGTGCCAGCGCTGCCGGGCACAGTGATACGCGCAGATGACTGTGGCAAGTGACTGAATACCATGGCCAGGGGACGATATGAGCGCATACACGCTACACAGCTCGACTGGCAGCGCCATGGTTGATGGCGTGCTCCTGGCGATTGTCGGCCGCTATGAGCGCGCCTTCCCCGGCCTGATCCGCGCCTACTTTGTGATCGGCAGCTATGCCGACGCAAGCATGGTTCCGATCAGCGATCTCGATTTGATGATCATGTTCGCCACGCCGCTCATGTCCAGCCAGCTCGAGTTGGCGCATGCGCTCATTCAGCAGTGCGCTGAGACCAGCCCGCTTCGCCTCGATATTGGGCTAACGCTGCAAGAGGATCTCTCGGGCGCCGAGCAGGTACTGCTGAAACTCGGCAGCCGCCTGGTCTACGGGGAAGATGTGCGCGACCAGCTGGCACTACCGCCGCTCGCGCAGTACCGGCGCGATGTCACCTGGAGCCCATACCGCTTTCTTGGCCAGGTGATGCGCGATCAGCAGGCGCTCGCCTACCCGCTCGCTTACCCGGACGCCGACGATCCGTTCTACGGCTACGCGACGAAGCGGCTGGCGGCATGGTATCCCGCCGCGACCACGCAGGGAACCAAAGAGCTGATCACCGGCGTCACGCGCACGGCGACCGCCTTGCTGGCCCTCCGCGCCGGCCAGTATGCCGGCACCAAGAGCGCCAGCATCCGCCTGTATCGGGAGCATATTGGGGATGAATGGGCCGAGTACCTCGAGAGCTTGTATCGCAAGGGCAAGGATGAGTGGCAGTATGCCATCCCAAGCGCGTCAGCTGACCAGCGGCTGCTTCGCGACTTGTGCCGGCAGACGCTGGCGTTTGAGAACCACTATTTCCAGCACTACCGGACGTACTTGCTCGATCTGCTCCAGGGCACCGACGACGAGCGGCTGTTTGCGGCACAGCGACTAACCCAGGTGCTGTACGCCGACGCCGAAGTGATGGGCAGGTTACAAACCAATATGGAGGCGGCAAATGCCGAGGTTCGCGCCGCCAGCGCGCAGGCGCTCGCGCAGAGCGCTCAAGCACAGAAAGTATTTCGAAAGGACACGTAGAGACACACGCTGAATAGTATCAGCGAGTAGGCGCGGTTTCGGATCAAGCTCGCTCCGAGCCGTGCTGGCGTGCTATAGAACACCAGTTCGATTGCGATGGCGGCCTGAGGCGTGGCACGATCACGACCAATCAGCAGGCGCGTGATAAGCAGATGGGTCAGCGGATCCATGTTTCGCCTCGTCGGTCGCATAGCCCAGGGCAACACGCACCTGGCGCAACAGCGGCATGGTGATTGGATCGCCGCCTACCAGCTCGTTCCACGTTGTCGGCGCATGCAGATCGAACCAGCCGACCTCCCGAATCGTGCGGAGGGCCGCGGTATCGACCTCGGGCTCGATCCCCGGTCGCGCCTCGCCGCTCGTGACGTGGCACAGGTAGGTGCGCAGGCGGCTGTAGATGCCGCCAGGATGATCGGGCATCTCGAACAGCGGTCGAACCACTGTCACCTCCAATTCGGTCTCTTCGCGCACCTCGCGCTGGACGCACGCCTCCTCGCTTTCGCCGCCTTCGCGGCCACCACCCGGCAGCAGCCAGAACATCGCCCCACTATCGATGTCGACCACCTTCAACAGCAGCACGTGGTCGTTCTGGACGATTGCGGCCTGGTAGCGCACATCGCGTCGCAACATGAGCCTCTCCTCGGCTATCGAACATCACTCCGCCAAGTATAGCGAGTATGACCAGGAGGTATATCAGGCTACAGGCGCAACAGTGCTGCGCAAGCCTCGTCGTGCGGCAGCACCTGTCACATCATTGTGGTATGCTCACGATGCCAGGAGAGCTCAGTCAGAAGGAGCCAGCATGCCATACACCGTCGCCAGCCACCGCAGTTCCGCCGAATCGCTCCAGCGCCGCTAGGGTGACGCCACGGTCATCGACGTTACCTCCCGAGACCCGCAGCCGTGGATACGTTTCAGTCCATTCTATCCGCACGGCGGCATACCCGTGCCATGCTCCCCCGAGCAGACTGGCGCGAGCGTCGAAGGCATCTGGCAAGGACTGAAGGTCTTTGCCCGCCAGGATGTCGATCCATCCAAGCTTGCAAACACAACCATGCGCGGCCTGAAACGATCCGCCCGGCAGCTCGGCGCAGTGCTCGGCCACCGAGCCGGACTTCAGGGCGACCGGCTGCTGACCTACGCAGAAGCGCGACGGCAGATTTATCTTCCAACCTATCAATGGGTGCTCGATCACCGGCTGCAGGAT
>DATFXE010000620.1:0-3526 GCA_035258585.1 Roseiflexaceae bacterium
TATTGACCGCTGCATAAGCAGCTAAAGATGGCAGTTGGGGAGGTCTGGAGGGGGCACCCAGAGGGTACCCGGGCCCCTCCTGACCTCCCCAGTGGTGGGGGTGTGCGGGCGGCTTCGCCGCCCGCACACCCCCACCAAAAAGTTTAGCTATGTGTACAGCGCTTGGTAATACAGCCCGGCCGAAATACGCCCAGGTTTTCGACGAAGGAACACCGATGAACACCACTCTCATCCAGGAGTACCACGCCCCCCGAGCGCTCGCCGCTGGTGATCGAGCGCTTCTTGCGCGACCGCGAGGGGGTCTGGCGGCAGATCCGGCTTGAGTACGGCCTGAACGCGCTGATCGGCCAGATGCTGACGAGTTCGACGGCCGCGCTGGCCTGCTACGGCCTGGTGATGGGCAGCTCGCATAGCCTCTGGCAGTCACTGGCGTCGGCGATCAAGCTGCCCATTCTGTTCCTGCTGACGCTGGCGATCTGCCTGCCGACGAGGTGCGGCAGATCGAGACCGAGATCGCCGAGCACGTAGCGCGCCGGCTGCTGGCTCGCGACGGCGACGCGCACGCCGAGCTGCTGGATGGGCGGCTGGCGACGCTGCGGCTGTGCGTGCGCGAGCTGGCCGGCGCGCCCGACCCCGTGGCTGGCTGAGCAACGGCTTTTCTCAGCCACAAGAGGAGCTGCGACCTGGAGAAGCGATAGCCCGCCTATAATGTAAATATCACTTTCAGGCTATTGATGAATGCTTCTTACAGCGATACAGTTCAGGTACGATGGTCTGTCATTGCTGGCGATAGAGAGGAACCCCGATGCTCGTTCAGCAGATCCGCAGCCTGCACCGTTTTCTGACCAGGAACGCCTTCTACGCGCTGGCGATCTCTAGCGCGTTTGCGATCGGCATTCTGGCTGCCCGAGTGCTACGCGCACACCAGGGAACATACATATTCCTGGTATGGAACCTGTTTCTGGCCTGGGTGCCGTATGGGTGGAGCCTATGGGCGGATTCGATCCAGCGGCGCCACCCGCGCGATTGGTGGCGGCTGCTCATACCCGGCGCCCTATGGCTCCTGTTCTTCCCAAACGCGCCTTATATCGTCACCGACTTTGTCCATCTTTACGAGCGGCCGCCGGTACCGCTGTGGTATGACATCGGGCTACTGGCGACGTTCGCATGGAGCGGCTGTTTCCTTGCAGTTGTCTCGCTGCAGACGATGCAGCGGTTGGTGCGGCAGCACTGCGGCGCATTGCTTAGCTGGCTGTTCGTGTGCGCCAGCATCGGCCTGAGCGGCCTGGGAGTCTACTTGGGCCGCTTCGAGCGCTGGAACAGCTGGGACCTGCTGATCTACCCGCACGATGTGCTGGCCGCCGCCGCACGGCCAATTCTGTTTCCACTCAGCCATATCCGCTCGCTAGGCGCCAGCGCGATGTTCGCGACGATCTTGCTGATATGTTATGTCACCTTCATGGCCGTGGCGGCCAACGGCCACTCAAGCGCAATAATGGCCGAAGAATGAGATATTGACCCCTTGACAACTCCATAGCACCATGCTACACTGCTGGAAAGTAGTGGTAGAGGAAGCTTTATGAAACGTGAGCCGATCAATCCCGATTCGGTCTATTCTCGTGAAGAGACGGCCGAGCTGTTAGGTGTCAGCCTCAGCACCGTCAAGCGGCTGATAGCCGCGGGCCAGCTAGCCGCCAGCCGCCCCGACAGTATCAGGCGAATATTCATCAAAGGGTCCAGCATCCTTCAGATGCTCGAAGAGACAAAGATCGGAAGTGGGAGATGAAAGCGGCACGCTATTCGTTAGGTTATCTACACCAACATGCGCTTGCATGGTCGCCTAATCTGCGACATGCAACCATACCCGCGTGCCCGCGCTTTGACGCCGATCACCAGGGTTGCGGCCTCGCGCTCCTGCTCACACACGCCAGGGAGGATCTTCTGTAACGGCTGCTGACAGCCTGCGACAGACGGCACTCCGAGGCGTGAAGCGAACAGGGCTTCACGCCTTTTCGTTTGCGAGCTCCCGACGACCGACGCCTGCCCTGCCCTCGTCAAGCTCGGGAACCGCGGAGCCGAAGGGAGCGACGACAACTGACGATTGCCAGTTGACAGCTCGTGACAAGATAGCTTTTGAATGACAACTACCGATGGTGTGGAACTTGCGACCTGTGACATGCGACCTGCGACCTGAAAGAGGTACTGCCATGAGCATGCTTGAGCTGGCCCGGACTGAGCGGATCCGCCGCGACTACAGCGCCGAAGGTATGGAAGAGCTGTTTCTACGGCTCGACCTGCTGCACGATTACGCCGCCGCCGGCCGGCTGGAGGATGCCACGCCCCTAAGCCCGGCTGATCTGCGCGGCTGGCTGGAAGAACTGATCTACACCGCGCGCGAGACGCTGCGCGAGATGGAGGGCAGCCATGTTTAAGTTGATCGACAATATTCCGATCTGGGGTGAGCACGATGATGCGACCATCGCACAAATTCAGCGTTGTAGTTCTCATGAGCGTGTTGTCGCCGCAGCGCTAATGGCCGACGGGCACAAGGGCTATGCTCTGCCGATCGGCGGTGTTGTTGCTTACCGAGACGCTATTTCGCCCAACGGCATTGGTTTTGATATTTCTTGTGGTATCAAGGGCGTACAAACGAATATTCTCGCTCAGGACCTGAAGCCCAACATCAAGCGCGTGATGGACCAGATCGCCCGCACGGTTGTCTTTGGCGTTGGCCAGACGAGCGGCAAGGCCGCCGATCACGAGCTCTTCGACGACCCTACCTGGCGCGACATCCCACAGGTGGGCAAGCTGCGCCAGCTGGCGCGCGAGCAGTTAGGAACGGTAGGGTCGGGAAACCACTGGGTTGACATTTTCGAAGATGAAGCGGGCTGGGTCTGGGTGGGCGTTCACTTCGGCAGCCGCGGCCTGGGCCACCGCACCGCCAGCGGCTTCCTGAACCTGGCGGCCGGCCGTGCCTTCGACGACCGCGCGCCGGGCGAGCACATGGACCAGCCGGCCACGGTGCTCTCGCTCAGCACCGACCTCGGGCAGAGCTACTGGCAGGCGATGACGCTGGCCGGGCGCTACGCCTACGCCGGGCGCGACTTCGTGGTGGGGCAGGTGCTGAAGATCCTGGGCGCGAAGGCAACCGACGAGGTGCATAACCATCACAATTTTGCATGGGTCGAGTCGCACGGCGGCGAGGAGGTGGTGGTCGTCCGCAAGGGCGCCACGCCGGCATGGCCGGGGCAGCGCGGCTTCATCGGCGGGTCGATGGGCGACATCAGCGTGGTCGTGGAGGGCGTGGCGAGCGACGAGGCGCGGGCGGCGCTGCACAGCACCGTGCATGGCGCGGGCCGCGTGATGAGCCGCACGCAGGCGGCCAGCAAGCGCCGCTGGGTCAAGAAGGACGGCCGGCGCGTGCAGGAGATCGTCAAGCCCGGACAGGTCAGCCGCGAGATGATGCGCGAGTGGCTGCGGCGCGAGGGTGTCGAGCTGCGCGGCGCCGGCACCGACGAGAGCCCGC
>DATFXE010000621.1:0-2157 GCA_035258585.1 Roseiflexaceae bacterium
GATCCGAGCCGACCATAGCGGAAGAGCTCCACAGCCGCTCGAGCGTGCGCAGCAATTCGTCGCTCAGGCCGGGCAGCGTGCGATTCTTGAGGTAGTCGAGATACGCATCGATCGCCAGCATGCGGGTGATCGGGGTCACGCTGTCGCCGTCGAGCATGGCGTAGGTCACGAAATTGCAGGTCGGCATGCAGCAGGGCACCGGCACGAAGTCGCTCAGCTTCAGCAGGCCGCCGGTCTGCGCCTCAAGTGACTTCAGGACATCCGGGATGGTCACGCGCGACAGCGGGTCGGCCGGCAGGTGGCGCTGGGCCCGAAAGGCCGGCTGGAAGTTGACCCCGAACACGGCGGGGTGCTTCAGCCCGAACTCGACGATCCGGCCGACCTCGTGCTCGTTGACGCCGCGCTCGATCGCCGCCACCAGCACCACCCGCACATCGGCCTCGGCCAGCCGATCCAGCGCGCGCAGCTTGGTGTCGAGCAGGTCGGCACGACCGCGCAGGGCCTGGTTGGTCGCGGCGTCGAAGCCGTCGAACTGGAGATAGATCTGCGGCTTGACGCGCGCGATCTCGGCGAGAAAGCGGTCGTCGCGGGCGATCCGAATGCCGTTGGTGTTGATCATCACATAGGTGATACCCTTGGCGCGCGCCAGCTCGACGAACTCGACGATGCGCGGGTGCAGCGTCGGCTCGCCGCCCGAGAATTGGAGCACCTCGGGGTTGCCCTCTGCGGCAACAAAACGGTCGAGCATAAAGTCGACCTGTTCGATCGTCAGCTCCCAGCCGCTCTGGGCCAGGTGTGTGCCCGAGCCGGCGAAGCACAGCGGGCAATCCAGGTTACAGGCCGCATTGACCTCGATGATCCCGAGACACGCGTGCTGCTGATGCTCGGGGCACAGCCCACAGTCGTGCGGGCAGCCGTCCTTGACGGCAGTGGCGAACTCCAGCGGGATCGTGCCGGGCTTGTTGTAGCGGGCGATCTCGGCGTACAGGGCGGCGTCGCCAAATATGAGCGCCTCGAACCAGCCGTGGTCGGGGCAGCGCTTGCGCATGAACACCTGGCCGTCGCGCAGCAGGATTTGCGCGTCGATCACGGCTTTACACACAGGACAGATACTGCGGGTCAACTCCCAGAAGATCGCGGGCCGGTCGGCTTTCTGAGGATGCGATCGGCCAATTGCGATGTCGTGCTCAGTGTTTGAGATCATTTGAACATACCCTGATTGTAGCAGATCACATAGAATACCAGCCCAAGCAATAGCACGCCGACCAGCACCAGCGCGATGGCGGCCAGAATACCAAATGCGATCCAGCGGCGAGTAAACGCGAAGTAGATCAGCGCACCGATATTGATGAGCAGCGGTAACACGCCCAGCAGTAGCCCGAGAATTGAGCTAGTCGTTTCGAACGCCAGGAACTGAAGAAGAAAGATCGAACAAGTGTATAGCAGGCCATTGACCAGAAACCAACCGACGAAGCCAATCACAAAGTCGAGCACCTTCTCGTTGCGCGTCGTGTAGACTTTGTGCCTTAGGCTCATACGATCTCCACTATCGCAGCTCACGACGAATGACTAACGACCAAGGACCAACGGAGTCCGCTCCCGATAGTTCACTCCCAAGCCCGCATATTTGGTCCTTCGTCTTTCGTCTTTGGTCCTTCGCTTAGGTCGAGACCACGGTTCGGGTGGATGACCAATAGCGGCCATAGTACAGCCCCAGCGCGGCGAGCAGCGCCAGGCAGATGAGCTGCGGGCCGGTCAGGCCCAGCGCCACTACCGGGTTGTTGCGCACGAACTCGACGCAGAAGCGGAACAGCGCGTACCCGGCAAATCCCAGCTTGAGCAGATTGCCGTTCTGCATGGCGGGGTGGTCGCGCAGCAGCAGCAGCACGCCGAACCAGATTACGTTGAACGCGGAATCGTACAGCGGCGTCGGATGCACCAGATAATCCACGCCAGGGGTCCTCACACCCCATGGCAGCGTGGTGGCCTTGCCCATGCCATCCTCGGCCACCAAAAAGTCGCCGATACGGCCAACCGCGAGCCCCAGCGCGATCGCCGGCGCGAAGGCATCGCAGGCGCAGCCAGCCTTGCCGATCGCACGGCTGGCGATGTAGCCCGCGATGTAGGCGCCGATCAGCCCGCCCAGGATCGAGCCCG
>DATFXE010000622.1:0-3331 GCA_035258585.1 Roseiflexaceae bacterium
ATTGGTTGCTAATCTTTTGGTGGGGGTGCGGGGGCGGCTTCGCCGCCCCCGCACCCCCACCAAAAGATTAGCAACCAATGCAGAGATCACTAAAGCTGCCAGCGCGCGTGACATATCCACGCGCTTTGAGCGTCGCGCTCATACAAACGTAGCTCCCAGCCAACCGGCGCGGTGATATCCACAAGCTCCTGGGCGAGCTTGGCGAGTAGGCTATCCTGTTCCGACGGAAACGCATACGCCAGGCTCAGGTGCAGCCAATCTTTCAGCCTCAGCGCATCGCGACGCGTTGGCGCGCGAACAGTGCGTGCGAAATCGGCAATCAGCGCTTTCAGCCATGTGCCGCCGAGCAGCAGGCCATGAAAATCCTCTCGCAGCTCGACTCGCTCGATGCCAAGCACTGGGTTGGGCCGCGCCGGGCGAGCGCGCTGAAGCGCGCTGTCGAGTGCCTCGACATAGTCAGGGATGGCTACCAGATCGTCGTGGAAGAAGCCAGTCAGGCTACAATGGGGAATGTAGTCATGCGCAGCATTCGGGCCGCAAAGCTCCCGGCTCACGGCGTAGTAGCGCTCGATCTGGGCAGCCAGTTCACCCACCGGGCACGCATACACGATAAAGGTGCGGGCTGGATTGTCGGGATGGCGCTCTTGCCGTACACCTTCAATACTCGCGTGATACATATTTCTCCAAAAAATGCGGGACGTCTGCCTGATCGTGGAAGCAGAACTTTAGCCTGGCCCGATACAGTCCTACCAGGCCACCACCAGCAGCCGCTCCAGCTCAGCTATGGGCCATGCGTCGCGCCATCGCGCCATCCCAGTAGATCGGCATGCCGCGCCGGATGGTGCCGCGCACGCGCGGGCGCGGGGTGCGCTCGATCAGCGCGATATCGGCGGCCATGCCGGCGGCGATCCGGCCGCGGTCGCGCAGGCCCAGCGCAGCGGCCGGACCCTGGCTTATCAGCCTGACCGACTCGTGGAGCGGCAGCACGCCCTGCTCCACCAATATAAAGACCGCCTGGAGGAGCGCGGCTGGGGAATAATCCGAGGCAAGCATGTCCACAACACCGGCCTTGACTGCCTTGATCGCGCTCAGGTTGCCGGTATGCGACATGCCGCGCAGCACGTTCGGCGCGCCCATAGCCACGGCGATTCCGCGCCAGCGCGCCTCGGCAGCGGCGATAAGCGTGACCGGGAACTCGCTGATGGTCACGCCCAGATCGGTCATCAAGTCGATTTTGGCGATCGTGTCGTCGTCGTGCGAGGCGATCGGCAGGCCCTGCGCCAAGGCGAGCGCGACAATGTCGGCCGATTGCTCCCAGACCAGCGCGCCGTTCTGCGCTGCTTGCAGCCGTGCGCGGGTCTCTGCTTCGACATCGGCAGGGTCGGCGTTGCGCCACTTGGCGATGAAGTCGACATACTGTTCCAGATCGCGATATTGCCCCTGGCCTGGCGTATGATCCATCAACGAGAGCAGGTGGATCTGTCGCTGCTCCAGCAGTTCGATCAGCGCTGGCGCGACGCTGGGGGTGGTCACTTCATAGCGCGCGTGTACGTAGAGGTCGACCAGCAAGCTATCGCGAAGCGCGTGAATGGCAGCGACTAACTGCCGCGCCCGCTCGGCTGAGCGCTGCTTCTCGCGCTGCACGGTTTCCCAGAATGAGATACCGGCATATGCGGTGGTTATGCCACTCGCGGCCAGGCGCTTGTCCAGCTCCAGCACCGCCAGATCCAGCGGGAAGTCGGCCCCCGGCCGTGGCTCAGCTTCGTTCTCCAGCATATCTCCGTGCATGTCGATGATGCCGGGGATCGCTATCAGCCCGTGCCCCTGGACCACTGGATCACCCGGCGTGAGCGGGGTGTCGCCCTCGACGATCTCAGCGATACACTCCCCTTCAATGCGGAGCGCGCCGCGCTCGAGCGTGCGATGGGGCAGGACGATGTGCAGGTTACTCAGCCACATGTTTCACTTCCTCAAGCTCCAGATCATCCAACCCGGGCCGCCCGCGCAGGACCAGCTCGGCATCGACCAGCGCGCGGACATCCTCCGGGTGGTGGAAGACCCCGATGATCGCGAGGCCCTGCGCTTTGAGCTGCGCCAGGCGAACGATCAGCGCCGCGCGCGCTGCAGCGTCGAGCGAGGCGGTCGGCTCGTCGAGCAGCACCAGGCGGCGCGGAGCGATCAGCGCGTGCGCCAGATTGACCTTCTGCTGCTCGCCACCCGAGAACGTTGTCGGGTAGGCGTGCCAGATATCCCGCTTCAGCCCGAACTGCAGCAGCCATTCACCGGCTTCGCGCCGGGCGTCGGGCCAGGCTTTCCCCATGAGCACCAGCGGCTCGGCAACCACGTCGAGCGCGCTGACGCGCGGGCGCGGGCGCAGGAACTGTGTCACATGCCCGATCTCGTGGCCGCGCAGCCAGGCGATATCCACATCGGCGGCGTCTGCCAGGTCGATAGCTCCGCGCATCGATCCAAAGATCGCATGTCCAGTGCTGGGAAGGTAGGTGCGGTAGAGGCAGCGCAGCAGCGTCGATTTGCCAATACCATTCGCTCCGCTGACAAGCAGAAACTCACCGGCCCGTAACTGAAAACGCACATCTTCAAATGCGGCAATCTGGCGCGCCAGGTGATGGACGTAAAAGCACTTACTGAAGTTCTCGACAGAGAGAAGCGCCATGGTGCTCCTTGAGGATTCAGAAGGGCAGGTCGTCAATGGCATTGTGTCCCCTGATTTCTGACTCCTGATTACAGCTTCGCATGGACCAGCTGCTGCGTGTAGGCATGCTGCGGGTCTTCCAGCACCTGGTCGGTCAGCCCCTGCTCGACGACACGGCCGTGGCGCATGACCATAACGCGGTCGGCCAGCGTGCGGATCACGCCCAGATCGTGCGAGACGATCACGGTGGCAACATGCAGCTCGTGCTGAAGCTGCCTGAGGGTGTCGAGCACCAGCGCCTGCACCGAAACATCCAGTCCGGTGGTCGGCTCGTCGAGCAGCAGCACGGCTGGCCTAAGCGCGACTGCCTTGGCGAGTTGGACGCGCTGCTGCATGCCGCCGGAAAGCCGAAACGGGAGGTCATCCATGCGATCGAGTGGAAACTCGGAGGCGCTCAGCGATCCGCGTGCGGCCCGGCGCAAGTGATGGAAGCTGCGCTCGCCGGCCATAATCAGCCGCTCGGCCACATTGCCGCTGCTCGTATTGTGCATCCGCAGCCCGAGGTGTGGGTTCTGATAGACGATCCCAATGTGGTGTATTTGCACCTGGCGCCGGTGAAAGCGGTCCAACTCAAACAGGTTTTCCCCTTGGTACTGCGGCAGGTCGATAATATAGCTG
>DATFXE010000623.1:0-5878 GCA_035258585.1 Roseiflexaceae bacterium
AGCTCGCCTAAGTCCAGCCAGATATCGCCGTGCTGGCGCTTCAGCTCGCTCAACATCTCGGCCAGCGGATGATGGGTCTCGCCGCGGCTCACCGCCAGCTCGTCGGGACGGTAGGTGCCGAGGATCAGCATGCGGGTGTGAGTCGCCTCGCGGCTGAGATGAAACAGCAGGTCACTGGAGGCGGAATCGACCCAGTGCAGGTCTTCGAGGATCAGAAGCAGTGGCCGCTGCCGGGCAATCGCGCTCAGCGCGGCACTGTATTGGGCAAGAATTGGCTGCTGCTCGACCTTGGCGCTTGCCTCGGCGCTCTCTCGCGCCACCAGCTCTCTGAACCAGGGCGCATCACCATCGGCAAAGGTCGCGGCCCGCTCGCGCACCCCGTTGCTGGGCACAAAGGTGCCGATCAAGTCGGGGGCATGCTCGACGAGCGCCGGGAGCGTGAGGGGCATCGCCTCCCACAAGCGGCGGGCGTGTTCAGTGCTAATCAGTCCACCCGCCCACCGGGTTTCGACCTCGCCCGACAGCATCGTCAACGCCTCGCGAAACGGCAGGTACGGATCACCACTCCCGGTGTGGGCGTTGCACGAGCCACTCACCACCAGCAGCTCGGCATCGGCGGCCTGAGCCTGGCGAGCAAACTCCTGCACCAGCATCGTCTTGCCGCGCCCGGCCCCGCCGATCACAAACAGGATTTGGCCCGCCCCACTGCGCGCGGTCGTGAGTGCATCGGCTAATTCGGCCAACTCCTGCTCGCGCGCCACGAACGGAGTAGCCGGGCCAGGCGGTGGCGGGGCAGCGGAGAGAAACGGCGGCAGTTTGGGCGGCGGCTCGTCGAAGGCGCGCTTGATTGAGAGGCACAGCGGCGCAAAGTCGGCCGGGAGGTTGGGAGCCACAAGCTGGAAGATGTGCTGAGGGTCGCTCAGGTCCTTGAGCTGATACCGCCCCAGGTGACGCAGCGTCAGCTCAGGCGCTAACTGCTCGCGCACCAATTCCTGAGTGGCCTGCGAGAGCAGGATCTGGCCGCCATGACCAGCAGCCAGCAGGCGGGCGATACGACTGAGCGGCAAGCCAAAATAGTCGCCTTGGCGCTCCTCGACCACCCCGCTGTGCAGTGCCATCCGCACGCGCAGCGCCGTGGCGGTATCCCACGGCTCGGCCGCAATCGCGCGCTGCCCCTCCAGCGCAGCGCGCACGGCGTCGAGCGCACTCGCAAAGGCGGTGTAGATCGCGTCCCCGACGGTCTTGAAGACCACCCCCCCGCTGGCCGTGATCACCGCGCGCAGGAGCGCCTCGTGGCGGGCTATCGCCGCTCCCATGGTCTGCGCGTTTTGGGACCACAGCCTCGTGCTGCCTTCAATGTCGGTAAACAGGAAGGTGACGGTTCCGCTCGGCAGGGAGAGTGTGGGAGTATCCCGTTCGGAGGGGGCGATCGCTCCAACGACGCTACGCTCCACGCTCACGGCCGGCGCGGCCAGCCGATCAGTAGCCACCTGGCCGCGCGCAGCCTGCAGAAACGCCGTGCGCTCCTCAGCAGAGACTTGCAGGCCGTCGGCCAGCCGCGCGGCCAGCTGTTTGGAGGGCCTTCTCTCGTCGGTCTCAATGTGACGGATGGTCACTGCCGCGCAGCCTATTTGTGCGGCCAGCTCGTCGCGTGTCAGGTCGAGCGCTCTGCGGCGCTGCCGCACCCAGGCGCCGAACGAGAACAGCTCACTCATGAACCTCTCCTTGCCGGCGTGCGAGAGAAGGAGCAAGGGGCGTCGACATCCCGTCCGAGGAGTGCGGCCGCTCGGGCAGCACCGGCCACGCATCCCATCTTCGATCATGTGGTGTCTTGAATTGGATCACTTTTTGAGACAAGCATACACACCCTGGCATAACGCGAACCGCTTTGCACTAGCTCGATGGTTTCACTGGGCCGCACGTAATTGCCGTGATGGTGCTGAGGACATCGAACTGCGCCACGCGGAAATCAGCAATGCTGGGAGCGCTTGTGATTTGGCCAATCAGCGGACCCTGCACGAACGCGTTCGCGGAGTCCATGTCCTCGAAGAGTGCGATCCCGCTGGCTTCGTGCGTGGCTTCGTTGAGTAGCCAGATTTTCCATTGCAGCCCGGCGACATCCGCAACCGCGTGGGATAGTGGAGTGATTGCCTGCTCATAGTCTCTACGAGACATGTTGAGCGTGAACGTGATCTGTACAACGGTCGGGGCCAAGAATGCCTCCATTCTGCATGCACGATACGCGGCTTGTGGACCTTGTCAATACACCCAGTCTAACCGATGCGCAGCATCAGCGCATCGGCAAAATCACGCGATCCTCTACCCGTTCTGGTCAGGGCATGGACAACATGGCGGAAGACAATACTAGGCAGAATTGCCTGGAAGCACCGGCGCGGGAAGGAGCGGCTCACACGAGCTGATGGGTGACGGCGAAGTGCGCCGCCGCTGTGCGGGAGGAAACGCCCAACTTACTGTAGATCGAGCGCAGGTGCCCGTTGACGGTACGAGGACTAATGATCAGCCGCTCGGCCACTTGCATGTCTGTCAGGCCCTGTGCTACCAGGCGTAGAACCGCTACTTCGCGCTCGGTCAGGCCAGCGGGATATGCGGCCGGTAGCACTGCTGCGGGATCTGGCGGTGGTACAGATATATCCGGCCCGCGCGGCTGTGGGGGTTCTTGGGCGTATGCGACCGCCTTGTCGAGCGGGAGTGCGCGACCCTGGGCGAAGGCCGCCCTGAATGCGGCCGGAGCGAGCTGTGCTTGGACCATCGCCATAGTCTG
The DNA here is from genome assembly GCA_035258585.1 of Roseiflexaceae bacterium. GTDB lineage: Bacteria > Chloroflexota > Chloroflexia > Chloroflexales > Roseiflexaceae > DATFXE01. The sequence continues at coordinate 2,783 of DATFXE010000623.1, forward strand.
CTCGTAGTTACCGCGATCGGTCAGCGGCATGAAGCCACGCGTCGTGGCCAGATGCGGCTGCGCCGCCCCCAGCAACAGCGCGCCGCGCGTGGCAGCCCCCTCCGCCGATGCCACAGCTGCCAAACCCACCAAGCAATCGGCGATCGCGGGCGGATAGTCGATGTCATTATTCAGCGCCAAGCTCTCCTGGTAGAGCGCCTCTGCTCGGGCATAGTCGTGCTCGTATTGCGCCACCTTCCCCAGATTATGCAGCACTCCTGCGATGATCCGTTTACTCCCGAGCGTCCGCAACAAAGCTAAACTTTGTGTGAAGAATGCTGTCGCCTGTTGGTAGGCACCCTGGAGCTGGCTAACCTCGCCCAATCGGTTCAGCGCCTCGGCAATGCCCGCCTGGTTGCCCAACTTCCGCCACAGCTCCAGCCCCTCCTGGACGAGTGTGGCCGCTCGTTCGTAGTCCGCTTGCAGGCGCGTGATATCGCCTAAGCGCAGCAAGGTGTCGGCAATATGCCAGGTGTCCTCGACCGCGCGCGAGAGCTTCAGGCTCTCTTCATAGAGCGTCCGCCCCATCGCGTAATCGCCCTGTTGCGACGCAATCAGCCCGATATCCTTGATGAGTAGGGCAATATTGCGCCTGTCTCCGATCGTGCGAAAGAGCCGAAGGCTTTCTTCAAAGAGCGCGTGCGCGGCAGCGACGTCGCCCTGGTCCATCGCTATGTGTCCCAGCCAGTGCAGCGCGTCGGCGATGCCCCACGAATGGTCTAGGCGGCGGTACACTGCGACGCTTTCTTCAAGCTGCGTCCGTGCCAGCTCGTGATCGCCTTGGGACCAAGCTGCCAATGCCAGGCTGCGTAGCACGTATGCTTTACTGTGCTCATCGTCCAGCTTCTGAAAGAGCACCAGCGACTCTGTTAGCGGTTCTTTGGCCAGCTGATATTCGCCGAGCCAATACATCAGCATGCCGAGGCCATTGAGCGCGCGAGCGCGGAACGACCCATCCACGGCGCTGCTCAGGCGGAGCATATCCTCCAGCCAGCCGCGCCCCTCGCTCAGATGGCTGTGCATCTCCCAGAAGCGCCAGAGTGCGCCGGCCAGTCGCAGGCCACGGTCCGGATCGGTCGCCTGATACCAGGCTAGGGCGGCGCGCAGGTTGTCATGCTCCGCCTCCAGTTGGGCCAGCCACAGCTCTTGCTCCGGCCCTCGCAGCATTGCATCGGCGGTCTCCGCGAGCGCGAGATAGTATTCGGCGTGTCGGTGTTGTAGCGCCTGCGCCTCGCCGCTCGCCGCCAAGCAATCCAGCGCGTACTGGCGGATGGTCTCCAGCATCATCAAGCGCGGCTCGCTCTCGCCGCCCTCGACGTGCCACAGTAGGTTCTGGTCGAGCAGGAGCGCCACCTCTTCCAGAATGGGAGCTGGGAGCTGGGAGCTGGGAGTTGGAGATGTGGCCCCAACTCCCAACTCCCAGCTCCTATCCCCCGCGCACACGGCCTCGATCGCCTCGAGTGTGCCGCCACCCACAAACACAGCCAGGCGCCTAAACAGAGCCTGCTCGCTCGCAGCTAGCAGGTTATAGCTCCAGTCGATCGTCGCGCGCAGCGTCTGCTGGCGTGCCGGCAGGTCACGTGCCCCGCCTCTCAGCAGCGCGAGCGGGTCGCGCAGCCGTTCCAGCAGCGCGGCTGGAGGAAACAGCTTGCTGCGCGCCGCCGCCAATTCGATCGCCAACGGCAGACCATCCAACCGGTGGCAGATCTCCACCACCGCCGACGCATTCGCTTCAGTGAGCGCGAAGTCCGGCCGCACCATCTGCGCGCGCTCGACAAATAAGCGCACCGCCTCGTAATAGCCCAGACGATCGAGCGGGGGGCGATGGATACGGTCGGGCAGGGTCAGCGGGGGCACGTTGAACTCCTGCTCGGCTGAGAGCCGCAGCGCGGAGCGGCTGGTAACCAGCAGCTTGAGCCGGGTGGTGGTGGTGACGAGATCCGCGACGAACAGGGCGGCGTCGAGCAGGTGCTCGAAGTTATCCAACACCAGCAGGATCTGCTTGTCGGCGAGATACTCCTTCAGGCGGTCGACGATCATGCCTGCGCCAGTGGCTTTGACGCCCAGCACATGGGCGATGGTGGGCGCTACCAGATTGGGGTCGCTGGTCGGCGCAAGCGCGACAACATAGATACCGTCGCTGAACTGATCGAGCAGCTCGGCCGCCGCGTGGAGCGCCAGGCGGGTTTTGCCGACGCCTCCGGGCCCTGTCAGCGTGAGGAGCCGCGCATCGTCGCGCCTCAGCAGATTACAAATGTTCGTGACCTCCCACTCGCGGCCAATCAGCAGTGTGGGCTGGGAGGGCAGGTTATGCGGGCGGCGATCGAGCGTGTTGAGCGGCGGAAAATCGGCAGGCAAGTCGGGGGCTAGTAGTTGAAAGATCTGCTCGGGGCGGGTCAGGTGCCGGAGGCGATACACGCCGAGATCGCGTAACGTTAGGTCAGGCGGCAGCTGGTCGCGGACGAGCTCGGCCGTCACCAGCGAGAGCAGAATCTGGCCGCCGTGCGCCGCGTCCAGCAGACAAGCGGTTCGGTTCAGCGCTGGGCCGAAGTAATCGCCCGCGCGCGGCTCGGCGACACCCGTGTGCAACGCCAGGCGGACGCGCACGGGTTCTGCTGTATCCCAGGGCTCGGCCTGAATCGCGCGCTGGGCGGCCACGGCCGCAGCCAGCGCATCGAAGGCGCTGCCGAACACCATGTGGCGGCTATCGCCAACCGTTTTGAAGAGCACGCCCTGGTGCGCCTCGACGGCCTCGCGCAGGATGGCGTCGTGGCGAGCGAGGGCTGTGGCCATCGCGCCGCTGTGCTGCTCCCAGAGGCGGGTGCTGTCCGCTATGTCGGTAAACAGAAACGTGACAGCGCCCGTGGGAAGCGCCGCAGCCGCGTGCGCCGGATTCTCCGCCGTAGATATGGTTAGGCCAGCCCGGGGCTGCACAGGCGGGCCGGCAGCCGATGTGGGGGGCGCCAGAGTCGCTGCCACCTGCTGCAACCGCGCCAGGGTGAGATCGGCGGTCTTACCGATATAGGCGCTACGCACAACGCCGGCGCGCTTGCGATA
>DATFXE010000624.1:0-3031 GCA_035258585.1 Roseiflexaceae bacterium
TGCCCAGGCGGTGTTGCGAGAAGGCGGTACTAGTGGTGCCGGGCCGCACCAGCGTAACCGCGATGCCGGAGCCGCGCAACTCTACTCTGAGCGCCTCGGTCAAGCGGTCGAGTGCGGCCTTGGCGGCGGCGTAGCCGCCCAGATACGGCAGCGCGCGCAGCCCCACCACCGACGATATGTAGATCAACTGTCCGCTCCCGCGTCGCCGCATGTGCGGCAGCGCTGCCTGGGTCAACACCAGCGGTCCCAGCAGGTCCACTGCCAGCGCGCGCTCGAAGTCCGTTGCTTGTAGCTCCGCCACCGGCGCTGCCAAGCCCACGCCGGCGTTGTTGATCAGTATATCCAACCCCCCAAACGCGGCGACAGTCCTGGCCACTAGCTGCTCGACAGCCGTGTGGTCGGCCACATCGGTTGGCACCACTAGAGCGCGCTTGCCCAGGCTGGTGGCCACACTGACCAGCCTGGTCTCGTCGCGCGCGGCGAGGGCCACGTTCGCGCCGGCTGCTACGAAGGCCCGCGCCGTCGCCGCGCCGATACCCGAGGATGCCCCGGTTATGATCACGGTCTTGCCGGCTGGGCGCATAGAAACGCTCCCCGTTCGAACCTTCGAATGTTCGAACGTTCTCACGCTTTAGCCTGGTTGGTTCGATCTGTTTCCGCGCCGATGCACGCGCATCGCCAGCGTATAATAGTCGATCAGTTGGTCCATCGTCGTACGCCAGCTGCGACTGCGGGCATGCTGCAGCGCGCCCTCGCGCAGCCGCGCGCGCAGCTCAGAATCGTGTTGGAGCCGGGCCAGGCACGCGGCGATCGATCGCGGGTCCTCGGGATCGCAGATCAGCGCGTTAACGCCATCCTCAAGGATATCGACCAGGCCGCCCGACATACCGGCGATCACCGGCAGGCCGCAGGCCATCGCCTCCAGCGCGACCAGCCCAAAGGTCTCATTAGTCGAGGGAAACAACAGTGCGTCGGCCGAGGCGAACGCCGATACCAGTTCCTCGCCGTCGAGAAAGCCGGTGAAGACGGTTGGCCTGCCGGCGTAGAAGCTACGAATCTGTTCCATTTCCGGGCCGCCGCCCACCAGCGCCAGCCGCACGCCCGGCAGGCTGTCGAGCGGCCCGCGCAGCCGCTCGACACCCTTCTCTTTGGCGATCCGTCCGACGTAGAGCGCCAGGAACTCGTCGGGGTGGCCGCCGGTCAGCCGCGCGCGCATGGCCGGGTCGCGCGGTGTCGGCCGGAAGCGCTCGATGTCGATCCCGCGCCGCCACCAGCGCACGCGCCGGAAGCCGTGAGCGCGCACCTGCTGAAGAATGTAAGTCGAGGGCACCAGGTTGACATCGGCGGTGTTGTGTAAGCTGCGGAATAGCCACCAGAGCAGCTTTTCGCCCCATGGGTAACCGTAGAACTTGGCATAGCCGGGCACATCGGTGTGATACGAGGCGAGCAGCGGCAGCCCCAGCCGCCGCGCGTAGGCGATGCCGGTAGGGCCGAGGAAGATCGGGTTGACGACGTGGACCAGGTCGGGCCGAAACGCACGCAGGGCGCGGCCGATCCGGCGCGTCGGCAGATTCATGCGTACCTCGGGGTAGAGCGGAAAGCGCGGTCCGCCTGTCCCCACGCAGCGCGCACCTGCATACTCGTCCGGCATATCCGCGGGGCCAAAGACGATCGCCTGGTGTCCGCGCTCGTTCAGGCGGCGCAGCGCCAGGCACAGGATGCTGACTATCCCATCAAGTTTGGGCAGAAAGGTTTCGGTGAAAATCGCGATTCGCATGATGCTTTGCCCGTCGTGGCTTGAACGGCGGTCTGGTCCGGCTCATATGTATCGGCGCCATTATAGCGCCTCTGTAGATGCATGAGCCACACAGGGCACACAGAACACTGAGAAAGAAGTTTCTTCCTCAGTGTTCTGTGTGCCCTGTGTGGCTCATGTGATGTGAAATCCGCTGTAGGAGCTGCGCTAGATCGGCGCCGTCGACGCCTCGACGCTCAAGAGCGGGCTCATATCTGCGGGCGTGGCGGCGAGCAGCGCCTGGAAGTGATGCTTTTCCAAATAACGCAGGAACGCGTCGACGATCGCCGGTTCCCACTGTTGGCCGCGTCCTGCTCGCAAGATCTGCGCCGCCTCATCGATCGGCATCCCCGCCCGATACGGGCGGTCGCTGGTCATCGCATCGAAGCTATCGGCCACTGCGATCACGCGCGCGCCGAATGGTATGTCCAACCCTTTTAGCTCGTCTGGGTAGCCTTTGCCATCCCAGCGCTCGTGATGATGGCGTACGATATCCATGCCGCGCGCGAAGTCCTTGTAACGCGCCAGCAGCTCCGCGCCGCGTGCTGAATGCGAATCCATGATCCGTTTTTCTTCGGGAGTCAATCGCCCCGGCTTGTTGAGTATTTGGTCGGGGATGCCAATTTTCCCGATATCATGCACCCGCGCCGACGAACGGATGAGATCGACCTCAGGCCCCACGATTCCCATCTCGCGCAAGATGCCGAGCGACAACTCTGTCACCCGGCGCGAATGCCCGCCTGTGTACGGATCGCGTAGATCGACCGCGTCGGCCATACTTTCCAGGAGCCTGCTGGTGCCTTCGTGCATCTCCTTGGCATACTTGAACGATTGGTGAACGATACATAAGGGCAGAATCCATAAGGTCAGCGACCATGCCTGCTGCGCTGCGGCTAGGGCCGCAAGAATGCCGAGCAAGTATTGCGCTGCTTCGGGCGGTCCAGCTTCGCGCAGCAGAACCGCCATCACGCGCCAGTGTGGCTCGCCCGACATTGGAGCGATCTCGAGTGCGCCGGTTACGATATCGCAGGTAAACATAATCACCGCAACACTCAACAGGAGCAGCGGCATAGGCATATGATCACTTGCCGCGCGCTGCGCCACCCAGGCGCTCAGGAAGGCGCTGATGACCCATCGCGACGCCGCGGTGGCGATATCGCTCGGCGTGTTGCCATGCTGTGATCGTGTCAGCAGCTGCAGCACCAAGATGCTGACCCCGGCCGTGAACGCGGCCAA
>DATFXE010000625.1:0-8968 GCA_035258585.1 Roseiflexaceae bacterium
CAACCGCCGCCCCGGCGGCCGAAGCCACGGCCGCACCTGCCGCAGCCGCCGGGGGCGGGCAGGTCGTGAACTTGCTCTGGACGGACACGAGTAATGCGCGCCAGCCACTGCTTGACGACTTCACAAAGGCGACGGGCATCAAAGTCAACTCGACCAGGGTCCAGTACAACGAGCTTCTGAACAAGATCAACACGACGGTGCAAGGTGGCGGCGGCTTCGACGTGATCGAAATGGATACGATCTGGACGGCACAGTTCGCGGCGGCCGGTTGGGTTCAGGACTTGAGCGATCGAATCACCGATCCGATCAAGAAGGATGTCCCCGATTCGGCGCTCAGCGCGGTGACCTACCAAGGCAAGCTGTACGGTATGCCCTGGTTTAATAGCGCCAAGCACCTGTTCTACAATGCCAAGCTGCTCAAGGACGCCGGCTTCGATAAGCCGCCGACAACGCTCGACGAGTTCGTGGCGCAGGCCAAGGCGACGACGAAACAGGGGCAGTGGGGCTCGGTCTGGTGCTGGAAGCAGGCCGAGAGCCTGATCTGTGACTGGGTCGCGATCATGTTCACCCAGAAAGGCGCACAGCTGCTCGACAACAACGGCAAAGCTGTCTTCAACACCATGGGCGGTACCGATGCGCTGCAGTGGATGGTCGACATGCTCTACACGCACAAAGCCGCCGACCCTGCCTCGCTGGAGTACACCGAGAGCGACGTCCTGAAGGCGCTGGAAACCGGCACCGTCGCGCTGACCTACAACTGGGAGGGCACGCTGCCCGAGGCCAACGACCCATCCAAGTCGAAGGCCGCACCGAATATCAAGATCGATCTGCTGCCCGGCAGCAAGGATGTGAAGAGCTCCAGCGTGAACGGCTCGGAGGGCTGGGCGATGTTGAAGGTCGCGCAGAATCAAGATGCGGCCTGGAAGCTACTCGAGTTTATGGTCAGCCCGGCCTGGCAGAAGAAGTCGGCGGTCATCAACGGCGACTACCCGGTCCTGTCCTCGCTCTACAACGACCCGGATCTGCAGAAGAACGTGCAGGACTTCCCGCTCTACGGCGAGCAGTTCAAGTACCTGGCGGTACGCCCGCAGGTGCCCAACTATACCCAAGTATCCGACATCATCCAAAAGCACTTGCATGAGGCGCTGCTCAACAAAGCCAGCCCGAAGGACGCGATGAACGCCGCCGCCGATGAGGCGAACAAGGCAAGCACCGCGCCGTAGAGCGTGACGGGTGCCGTGTGGCGGGTGCCCGGGTCATGATCTCGCGGCACTCGTCACGTGGCACTCGTCACCTACAGGGATCTATCGATGGAACAAATCGCACCCTCTACGCAGCGCCCGACGCGGATACGCAGCGGCGAGCTGTCCGAGCGCGCGCTGGGGCTGGCGATGCTGGCGCCGATGGTGCTGGTGCTGGTGCTGGTGATAGGCTACCCGCTGGCCAACTCGTTCTGGCTCAGCCTGCACCGCGCCAACCTGGCTAACCCCGAGCAGGGCCAGCCGTTCATCGGCCTGGGCAACTACCTGTACGCGTTTCGCCAGGCCAACTTCTGGTACGCGGTCCAGCGCACATTCTACTTCACTATCCTGTCGGTGGCACTGGAGCTGGGGCTGGGACTGCTGTTCGCGGTGCTGCTGAACGAGCGCTTCTTCGGCAACCAGTCAGCGCGCGTGGCGATGATCTTGCCATGGGCGCTGCTGACCGTCAGCAATGGTGTGCTGTGGGCCTGGATTCTCAACCCGACCTATGGCGTGGCCAACGCGCTGCTGGTCCAGTTCGGGCTGCTGGACGCCCCAAAGGCATGGCTGAGCGACACATTCTGGACCATGAATGTGATCATTCTGGCCGACGCCTGGAAGACTGTGCCGAATATGACACTGCTGCTGCTGGCTGGCTTGCAGCCGATCCCGCACGATCTGTACGAGGCCGCCGAGGTGGACGGCGCGACGCGCTGGCAGAAGTTCATCCGCATCACGCTGCCGCTGCTGCGGCCGGTGATCCTGGTGGCGGTGGCGCTGCGCACGATCGGCGCGTTTCGCGTCTTCGACATCATCTATGTCCTGACCGGCAACGGCGGCCCGGCCGACAGCACCAAGGTGATCTCGTTCTACGCCTACGATCAGGCCTTTCATTACCTGTTCTTCGGCTATGGCGCGGCGATCTCCTGGCTGATCACCGCGTTTATGTTGATTCTGATCGTGATCTACATGCGGCTGCTGCGGAGCGAAGTAGAGCTCTAGCAGTCGGCAGTCGATTCGATGATGGCCGTCGCTCTTCCATGCTACTGCTAACTGCTTGCTGCCTTTTGAAGTACCGAGGTGATCGTGCGACGAGGTAATCTACTGAGTCCGTCGGCGCGCTGGGCGCTGCTGCTGTTCTACCTGACGTTTACGCTGCTGCCGATCGTCTGGCTGTTTCTCAGCACGATCCAGACACAGGCCAGTTTGCTGACGGTGCCGCCGCGGATCATCCCAAACGAGATCACGCTGCGCAATTACGTCGATATCTTCGCGCCGGCGGCCTTCGGCGAGAACAGCGGCCAGTCGACTTTCCTGCTCTCGCTGCGCAACAGTGTGGTCGTGACGATCGGCACCACGGCGGTGGCGATGTTGTTCGGCACAACCGCGGCCTACGCCTTCGCGCGCTTCAACATCCCGCGCAAGCGTGCGCTGCTGCTGATCGTGCTGGGCAGCCAGCTGCTGCCGGCGATCTCGGTGATCATCCCGCTGTTCCGCATGTTCAAGACGGCTGGGCTGCTGGACTCGCTGGCCGCGCTGATTCTGGCCTACTCCACATTCAGCATGCCTTTTGTGGTCTGGATCATGACCGGCTATTTTCAGAGCGTGCCGCTCGAATTGGAGGAGGCTGCCCGCATCGACGGCGCCAGCCGCTTCCAGTCGTTTATTCGCGTGGCGCTGCCGCTGGCCGCGCCGGGCCTGGGCGCCACGGCGATTTTCACCATGCTGAACGCCTGGGATGAATTCTTCTTCGCGCTGATCTTCACCTCAACCTATGCCGCCAAGACCGTGCCGGTGGCGTTGGCCGAATTCATTGGCCGGCACAGCGTGAACTGGGGCCTGCTGGTCACCGGCGGCTTCATCGCCAGCCTGCCGCCGATCGTGCTGTCGCTGGGGTTCTATCGCTATATCGTCTCGGGCCTGTCGGCCGGCGGCCTGAAGGGGTGACAAGATGACAAGATGACAAGATGACACTCGATCATCTTGTCATCTTGTCACCTTGTCAACGAGAAGGAATTTGGACATGAAACTAGCCTTGATCGGCGGCGGCGGGGTGCGCTCGCCGCTTTTCGTGGCCTCGGCGCTGCGGCGGGCCGAGCGGGTGGGGCTGGAAGAGCTGTGCCTGATGGACACAGACGCCGAGAAGCTGGCGATCTTCGGCGAGCTGTGCCGCGAGGTGGCCCGCCGCGCCGAGAGCGATGTCCGCATCACCACCACCACCGACCCGCACGCGGCCCTGGATGGCGCGGCGCACGTCGTCACCACCATTCGGGTTGGCGGCGAGCAGGGGCGCGTGCTGGACGAGCGGATCGCGCTCCGGCACGGCGTGCTGGGCCAGGAGACCACCGGGCCGGGCGGGTTCGCGATGGCGCTGCGCAGCATTCCGGCGATTCTGAACTACGCGGAGCTGCTGGAGAAGGCCAGCCCCGGCGCCTGGCTGTTCAGCTTCACCAACCCGGCTGGCCTGGTTACGCAGGCGCTGCGCGACGCCGGCTTCGAGCGCACGATCGGCATCTGCGATGGCGCCAACGTCGGCCATCAGGCAGTGGCCGATTGGCTGAAGGTTGACCCAAAGCGGCTGCGCGCCGAGGTGTTTGGCCTGAACCACCTCTCCTGGACTCGCCGCGTGCTGCTGGACGGGCAGGATGTGCTGGCGCCGCTGCTGGGCGACCCCGGCTTCCGCGCCGCCACCAGCCTGGCGATGTTCGCTCCCGAGCTGGTCGAGCGGATCGGCATGTGGCTGAACGAGTATCTGTACTACTATTATTACGCCGAGCAGGCGGTCGAAGCGATCAGCCGCGACGAAAAGACCCGCGGCGAAGAGATTGTCGAGCTGAACGCCAGGCTTCTCGATCAGCTGCGCGCGATCGACGTCACGCGCGATCCGGCCGCCGGGCTGCGCGCCTTCTACACCTACCAGAACCGCCGCCACGCCACCTACATGCACTACGCCCAGCCCGATGCGCCAAGCATGGCCGAGGCCGACCAACAAGATTTCAGATTGCAGATTGCAGATTTGAGATTGGAGGACGATCAATCTGCAATCAACAATCTGCAATCTGCAATGGAAATGGGTGAGGGCTACGCCGGTGTGGCGCTGGGGATCATCGAGGCGCTCGAGACCGGCGAGCCGCTCTATACCGCGCTGAATGTGCCCAACGCCGGCGCGATCGACGGCATGCGCCCGGACGATATGGTCGAGGTCAGCTGCGTGGTCGACCGCGACGGCGTGCGGACGCTGCCGATCGGCGCCATCCCCGAGCCGCAGTCGCTGCTGATGCGCCAGATCAAGCTGTACGAGCGGCTGACGGTCGAGGCGATCGCCAAACGCTCGCGCGACACCGCCGTGGCCGCGCTGATGGCGCACCCGCTGGTGCTGTCTTACTCGCGCGCCAGGCCGCTGGTGGACGAGTACCTGCAGGCGCACAAGCCGTATGTGGGCGAGTGGCATTAATTGCACATTGCATGTTGTGGTTGGCTACGCGCGCCGCTATTCCCTGAGTAGGAGTTGGGAGTTAGTAGTACAACGAGAGTTGCGAGGTCTGGAGGGCTTCGCCCTCCAGATTCCATCCTCAGTGGGGGTGCGAGGGGCGGCATTGCCGCCCCTCGCACCCCCACCGAATAGGGTTTTTCGGGGGCCAGAGGCCCCCGAACCCCCATTCGGAAGTAAAGTCTCGTTGTAGTGTTAGGAGTTGGGGTTAGAATTCGACGCTCCAGCTCCCAACTCCCAACCCCTAACTCCTAATCTTCGGCACCACCTCCTCCGCCAGGCGCGCGACGATGTTCTCGGGGTAGGGGTAGCGCAAATTGAGAATCAGGTGCGTCGCCCCGGCGTCGACATAGCCCTGCACCGTCTGCACCGTCGCGCCCAGGTCGTCGTAGTTTGCCAGCACCTGGATCGAGATCTCGATCTCGGATGGGTCGCGCCCGACCGCGGCGCAGTGCTCATGCAGGATGGCGATCTTGCGCTCGAACTCATCGACCGTGCCGCCGCCGAAGTTCCAAACATCGGCATGCTGCGCCACTACGCGCAGGGTCAGTTGCTCGCCGCTGCCGCCGATCACGAAGGGCGGGTAGGGCTTCTGGATCGGCTTCGGCTCGCAGCGCGCCTCCTTGAGCTGGTAGTAGCGCCCGTCGAAGTCGGTCAGATGCTGGGTCCAGAGCATCTTTGTCAGCTGGCACGCCTCACCCAGCCTTCGGATGCGCTCGCCAGGCTGGTAGAGTGGGATGCCCATGCTGCTATGCTCGTACTCGTTCCAGCCTGCGCCGATCCCAAAATCCAGCCGTCCGTTCGAGATGACGTCCACCGTCGCGGCCATGTGCGCTAGCACGGCCGGGTGGCGGTAGGTGTTGCCCGTGACCATCTGGCCGATGCGGATGCGATTTGTCCGCGCCGCGAGCGCTGCCAGCAGCGTCCAGCCCTCCAGGCATGGCCCATTGATATCCGTCCCGCCAATTGGCGCGAAGTGGTCGAATAGCCAGGCGTGCTCGAACACCGGCGTCGCGTCGGCCGCCTGCCAGACCGCCAGCATGGCCTCGTAAGTCGTATGCTGCGGCGCCGTCTTGATCCCGAAGCGTAGCTTCGCCATCGTTCTCCTCATTTCTACTTCCACAAAGGCACACGAAGAAACACGAAAGATAAAAGAACAGGCTCTTTGTGTCTCTTCGTGTGCTTTGTGGATCGGTTACATGTCCCAAGTCGCATCGCCGTAGAAATCGCCGTGGTCGTGTGCCAGGAACGCCTCGATCGCGGCGCGCTTGTCGCCCAGCCGAAACGACGGTCCGTGGCCGGGGTGGCAGATTGTCGCATCCGGCCAGGATAACACCACCTCCCGCAGTGTCCGCAGCGTCATCCGAAAATCGGCCGCCGACCAGGTGCGGCCGGGGCCGCCCTCGAACAACGTGTCGCCGACCACCACGTCCGCCGCACCCACGGCGGCGAAGCAGATCATATCGGCGATGTGGCCGGGTGTGTAGTAGGCCTTCAGCGTGTGCTGGCCGACGCTGATGATCTCGCCATCGGCTATGGCGCGGTCGCTCGCCAGCGCCATGCCCTGAAAGTGCGGGCCGGGGTGTGCCAGCAGCGGCACGCCCAGTCGCTCGCGCATCACCTCCAGCGCGCCGACGTGATCGGGGTGCGTGTGGGTCAGCAAAATCGCGACCGGCTGCGTGCCCGCCAGCATCTCCGTGAGCGTCTCGGGGTCGGCGCCGGGGTCGATCAGCACGCTCTGATGGGCGGCAGGGCAGACCAGCGCGTAGGTGTTCATCGGCCAGGGGCCGACCGATCGCGCGCGTAGCTCCAGCGTCGGTGGGTTGGTCATGGGCGGCTCCTTCGCTTGGCGGTGGCATGCTTTGGATGCAGGCGTGGGAAAGTGATCCGCCCTATTGTAGCATAGCGTAGCGCTCCTTCACCAGCACAGCCCTGATATCCCGCATACCACTTCCTTCGTGGCTCTCCATCGTTCGGCCTACGGCATTTCCTTAGCCGGTGCTCGGCCGCACGTCCAGCGTGCCCACACCACGCCCATGCTATCGTGATGTCATGCGTGTTCACAACACAAACACAACCTGATGCACCAGCATCATAAATATAGAGGGGAATCCACAGTGGGCCTAACACATCATCACTACGGCGCAAGCCTTATTCATGCGCCGATCGATCAGCTGCGGCGAGAGATACACGGCATCCTGTACACGCCTCTGCACGCCACTCTGGAAGAAGCGATCGACCGTACAGGCACGACGTACACGCTGAGTTACCGCCCGGCAACAGGCGCGCCAGGGATCGTCGAGTACGTGGTCACCTGCACCCTTCAATCCGTCGCCGATGCGTCGCAAGCAACCGTCGTTGAGTGGAGGCGCGTGTACCGGACCGCCGCGCCCGTCTGCCAGGTTCAATCCTTCGTGAGCGCGCAGGTCGCGCAGGATCAGGCAATTGCGACCCGCTTGGCCGCCAAGTATCGCGGCGCGGAGGTGATGTACATCGACTATACGCTTGGCGGCGCCGGTGCGCTGTGATGGGATCCGGCCCGGCTACGCCTCTTTCAGCTGCCTTTGCCAGGCGCTAATATGGTCCTGATTCGTGGATCGCAACCCGTGCTGGTAGACACCGGGTTCGGCAGCGATGCACTGGCCAACGATCGGTTGCTGCGTCGGGCCGGCGTTGCGCCGGAGCAGCTCGCGCTGATCCTCAACACACACTATCACGCCGACCATGTCGGCGGCAACCATTACCTGCAGCAGCGCTACGCTTTGTAATATGGTGGCGAGGGGGGTCTGGGGGCGGCAAAGCCGCCCCCAGACAGTTTTTTCTGCTCGACGTACTGGCGGCCTTGCCGCCAGTACGTCGAGCAGAAAAGGCATCAGGAAGGGCTGCGCCCTTCCTTACCTACCCTTGTAAGAGGGGCTGGAGGTGAGGGTCGCCATGGTTCGTTCGCGGGGTTAGCCACTGGCCGTCGCTGGTATGCGCAGCAGCGGCCGCGCGACGATGGTGAAGATCGCCAGCACGGCGGCGGTTGCGAGCAGCGTCGCGCCAAACCCAATCCGCTCGATCGCCATCCCGGCGGCAGCGCTCCCCAGGCCGCTGCCGAGCACGAACGCGAACGCGAACAGCGCGATCGTGGTCCCGCGCTGCTCGGGCGCCAGCTCGGTTGCGCGGGTCTGCAATGTGCTGTGGGCCAGCGCAAAGCCGGCGCCGCTGAGCAGCATGGCCACTGGGAAGCAGATCAGCGTCGGCTGGAGCGTCGCCAGGAGGTAGGCTACCGCCATCAGAGCGCCGCCCAGCAGGACCATGCGTTCTTCGCCCAGCCGCGCCACTAGCCGGCCGGCCGCCCGCGCCGCCAGCATCATGCCGACGCCGTTGAGCGTGAGCAGCGCGCCGGCGACCCCATACGAGAGCTGATCGCGCGTGACCAGCAGCGCGCCGAGGTAGCCGAACGTGCCGAGCGCGGCGAACCCCTCGACGAACACCAGCCCATACAGCGCAGCGCCACGCCGCCCGGCTCGCTCCGCGATCGCGCGGTACGGCGCAAGGATACCCACCGCCCGTTGCCCTTGCGGCTGCTGCGAGCGCATCGGCAGCCACAGCAGCAGCGCCGCGACGAGCAGCGCCAGCGCGCCGTAGCCCAGGAATAGCACGCGCCAGCTCACCACCTCGGCGACCACCCCACCCAGCGCAGCCGAGATCACCCCGGCGAACGCCGCGACGCCAACCATGCGGCCGAGCGCCGCCTGTCGCTCTGCATACGGCACCGTGTCGCCAATGTAGGCCAGTGCCACTGGAATCACACCGGCGGCGGCCGCGCCGCTGCAGATACGCAGGCCGATCAGGATCGCCATATTAGGCGCCAGACCGCTGCCCAGCGTACCCAGCGCGAACAGGGCCAGCGCGATCGCCAGCACGCGCTGGCGGCTGAAGCGATCGGATAGTGGGCCGTAGATCAGCTGAAACAGGCCATATGGCAGCGCGTAGACGGTGATCAGCAGCCCGGCGGTTGCGATCGTGGAGTGCAGGTCGGCGGCCAGCGCCGGCAGCAGCGCCGCGATCACGCGCGCCTCGGCGGCGACCATAAAGGCGGCCGCCTGCAGCGTGATCAACAACAGTGGTTGCATTGCCGCCGCCGGCACGGTTCCAGCCGCGGGATGCGCCATCGATCGTAGTTTTATCATTCTATGCTCTTCTCTGCGACGGGCTTGCGCCCATCGGACCCATCGTTTGGTATGAACTA
>DATFXE010000626.1:0-26132 GCA_035258585.1 Roseiflexaceae bacterium
AGAAAGGTTTGATCAGCAGGGGAATGCGCGCGGCGGAGAGCTGCGATAGCAGCATCGGCGATGGGTAACCGCCTGTCATCATCACGACTGGGATGCTAGCTGTGGCCGAGTGCGCGCGCAACTCCTGAATCCACTCATCGCCCTCGACCTCGGGCAGGTGCCAATCGAGCAAAATCAGGCCGGGCAGCTTCCGCCTGCAAACCGCGCGCGCCTCCTCCACATTGGCGGCGCAGATAATTGCGAAGCCTTCGAATTCCAGGTAGCGCCGCATTACATCAGCGATATCCGACTCATTTTCGACGATCAGGATATATCCGTCCATTCAGGCGCTCCGCGCCGCGTGGCGCTCGATCGATCATGGAGTTGGAAGCCCTGCCGGCCAGCTCATCCCTGTGCTATGAGCGTGGCGAAAACCTGGTCCTGCCCTGGGGATGCAGCGAGAATGTGAGCGTGGCAGACGATGTGCTATAGATTGTACTACAAATCGATACTAAGCGATACCTTATCTTCTCACCCAGAGGGTACCCGGTTTTTCGTTTTTTCGCTCGCAGAGCGAAAAAAACCGGGTGCCCTCTCCCTCTGGGCGAACAGATGAAATAGCAAGCAGCGAAGCGAACGCAGGCAAAGTGGCGTTTGAAAGCGCGAATGCCTCAGTCCTATCAATCATAGTCGCGGCGCCCACTGGCATGCTTGTTCCAGCGGACGCCGCGACCACATCGTCATCCTGGTTGGCCAAGCGCGTTATCGGCCGTTGTAGGTAAAGTATAGATCCACGCGCCGGTCGCTTCTGGTGCCGCGGTAATGATAGCCGTAGACACCGGTCGGGTTTTGCGGCCCAAACTGAACCAGCAGACCAGGCGAGAAGCCGATCCGGCCGCGCCCATCGGCCCGCGCGGATGTCAGATAATAGATGCCATCCGGCGAGGTGATCCACAGTTCCAGCAGCTCGTTGGCCTGGAAGCCAGTCCCGCTCAGCGCGAAGACCGTGCGCCGCCCACCCTCGGCCGGCGTCACACTGCCGTTGCGGCTGGGTGGCCGCGGCGTACCCAGCGGCGCGATATAGTCACGCGTGACTTTGAATGGCACCGTCACGCTGCGGCCCGTCCGCACGCCCTGTGCCGAGATTGTCCAGATCCCCTCAGTTGGAATCGACGGCTTGAAGTTCACGCTGATATTCCCGCGCCCATCCTGCGCAACCTGGTTGGCCGGTACATCCTCCTGGCCAGCGCCGTTCGGTCGCGTCAGCCAGACACCGATGCGCTCGCTTGGATCGAAGCCCGACGCGTTGAAGGTGAACGCCCCACCCGGGGCATTCGCCAGCGGCGTGATCGAGCCGGGCCCGCGCGGCGTCAGGAAGAGATGGATGATAATGCCCAGGCGGTTCGAATCGCTCGGTAGGCCAGGCGACGGCGGAGGCGGGGGCGGCGGCACGCCAATCGCGAACACGCCGATACCGATCCGGCCGGTGCTGAGGCCCTGCGCGGTGACATAGTAGTAGCCGTCGGGCGATAGCCTTCTGCGTTTATCGATCTTGACAAAGATACCCGCGCCACTGATCGAGCCATTTCCGTCCGCGGCCGGCACGTTGCCCAGCGGCCGGATGGCCTGATCGGGGTAGGTCACCCACATGATCACGCGCTCGCCCGGCTGGAAGCCCTCGCCAAATACCTGGAAGGTGCCACCCGGTTCGCCGACCAGTGGCGAGACCCGCACGAACGCGCGGCGATTTGCACCACCGCTGGGCGGCGCAGCCGGCGGGCCAGGCAGCCCTGCCTCGGAGAGCGGGCCGGACGGCACCACTTCGGGCGGCCAGGGCGCCAGCAGCTGCGGCGGGGCCAGCTCGCGCCCCAGCAGGCCCAGCAGCACGCCGCCCGGCCACAGCTCGAAGCGCACCTTCTGGAAGTACTGCACCAGGTGCCAGCTGCCATCGGCCAGCGGCTCGAAGATCTCCTCGCTGATCGGCAGGCCGAAGATATCTGGCCCACCCCGGCTTTCCCAGGTGGTCTTGAACAGGCCGCGCAGGGTGTGCTGGGTTTCGGGGAAGTAGCGGATCGCTGGCGTGCTCCGTTGCGGCGGGATGCGCGGAAAGATCTTGTTGCCGGTTGACTCGACACCCAGCCAGGCTAATTCGATCACCGCCTGGTTATTGACCACGCCGGCCAACTCGAAGCGCGCCCGCTCGAAATACTGGACGATCCGGCCATCGGACTTACGAACATACTCCTCGGTGATCGGAAAGCCGAAATTCGGAAGCCCGCCGTGGCTTTCCCAGAAGTAGCGGAACGCCCCGCGCAGGTAGTGGCTTGTTTCGCCAAAATAACGCGCGTTGCCTTGGGCGCTGGTGGCAGGAATCGCTGCCGCGCTGAGCACAATCAGGAGCAGCACCATGCTCCACCGAACGACACGCCGATGCAGATGGCTATCTCTCATAGCCGCTCCTCGCATATTTCAATGCGACTCTTTACAACTACCCTTGGTTTATTTGTCGATTCTGGTGAATGCTATCATACGTGCGGCATGGATAGTTGTCAAGTGGGAGATTTACTGATCTCTGCACAATTAACTACTGTCTTGATTGGGGAGGTCTGGAGGGGCCCGACTACCCTCTGGGTGCCCCCTCCAGACCTCCCAAACGGTGGCTCACAGGGGTAGGTAAGGAAGGGCGCAGCCCTTCCTAATGCCTTTTCTGGTGGTCGTACTGGCGGCAAAGCCGCCAGCACGACCACCAGAAAAATCTGCTCTGGGGGCGGGCAAAGCCCGCCCCCGCACCCCCACCAAAAGATAAGCAACGAATGCAGAAATCAGTATTGTGTATATGAGCACGCATACCCGCAACGACCGATCGCGCTGGCACGCTTCTTGCGCCTACTAGACATAGATCCGATTTCCAACTACTGGTGAACGCAAGGGCGGCGGGCCGCCAATTTGGCTTGTTTCGCACGCCTTGAGCATCGCTTGTGCAACAAGCGATAAAGGAGAGCAGATGGAAACTGAATACGCGCCCGAAACCATGGTGGCGCTCTATGCCGCGCTGACAGATGCGGAGAAGACGCTGAACCAGCTGGAGGCTGCCGGCGTGCCTTACCCCGACATCCGCCTGGCCGCCCACACCCCGGCCGACATCGAACACGCCGATATTTCCGAGCGAGCTGCGCTTGCGGGCATCAGCCTGCCGGATCATTTCTGGTCGCTGGCGGTGGCGCTCGAGCCGCAGTGGGCCGCCAAGGCGACCGAGCTGCTGCACCAGCACAACCCGTTAGCTGTCGGAATCCTCCCCGCGCCAGATCGCGGGCGCGGCGACCCCGATCGCGGCGCGCTGGCCTGGCGGCACTATGTTTTCGAGACCTCTGCCGCCACCGACGCGATCGGCGAATATGCCGGCACCACCGGCACCACCGGCGTGATCAGCAGCGGCGCCTTCGCCAATGGCGCCAAGGTCGAAGGCAACCCGCCAACCATCGGCCCGCCCGCGCCCGACTAGCGGCGATCGGACGAGCGCAAGCAGCCGACCAGTGATACAATGCGCCCGGACACAGCGACCGATCGCTCGCGACCCGAGACGGAGCTGAAGCGCTAGCGGCGAACGAAACATTCTCAGCTTGGCGAGATTTGGGAGGAAAGATTAGAGGTTAGAGATTGTGATAGTCTCTAATCTCTAATCTCGTGTGTGGGGAGACTATGAGAGCTGATTTGACTGAGGCTATGCCGATCGCCGAGGATAGCCAGGTGTATTCCCTGACGACACGCCTACCCTCGGCGACCTATCGGCTGCAATTCAATCGCATGTTTACCTTCGCCGATGCGCTGCGTCGCGTCGCCTACCTCGACGAGCTGGGCATCAGCGATGTCTACGCATCGCCGTACCTGCGCGCGCGCGCCGAGAGCACCCACGGCTATGATATCGCCAACCACAATGAGCTCAACCCGGCGATCGGCGACGAGAGCGAATATGCCGCGCTGACCGCCGAGCTGCACGCGCGCGGCATGGGCCAGATACTCGATATCGTGCCCAACCATATGGGTATCGGCGAGAGCAGCAATATCTGGTGGATGGATGTGCTCGAGAACGGCCCCAGCTCACGCTACGCGCCGTTCTTCGACATCGATTGGCAACCGCTGAAACATGAGCTGGAGAACAAGGTGCTGCTGCCGATCCTGGGCCAACAATATGGCCGCGTGCTCGAAAACCGTGAGCTGGTGCTGAGCTATCAGGAGGGCGCGTTCTTTCTGCACTACTGGCAGACCGAGCTGCCAATCAACCCGCGCACCTACGTCGATATTCTGGGCGTCCCGCTGCAGCGCCTGATCGCGACGCTAGGGGATGAGCACGAATACGTGCTGGAATACCAGAGTATTATGACTGGGCTGGAGCACCTGCCGCCGCGCACGGAGACCGAGCGGGCCAAGGTGATCGAACGTGGGCGCGAGAAAGAGATCCTGAAGCGCCGGTTGGCCGCGTTGGCCGACTCCTCGCCCCAAGTGCGCGCGGCCATCGAACAGACCGTGCGCCAGTTCAATAGCGAGAGCGGCGACCCACGCAGCTTCGATATGCTGGACGCACTGATCGAGCGGCAGGCCTATCGCTTGAGCTACTGGCGCGTCGCGGCCGAGGAGATCAACTACCGGCGCTTCTTCGACGTGAACGACCTGGCCGCCATTCGCATGGAGCGCGAGGAGGTGTTCGAGGCTACCCACCAGCTGGTGTTCCGACTGCTGGCCGAGGGCAAGATCAATGGCCTGCGGATCGATCACGTCGACGGGCTGTGGGACCCGGCCGGGTACTTCCGACGGCTGCAGCAGCGCTACCTCGAAGTGAAAGGAGTTGGGAGTTGGGAGTTGGGAGTTGGGGAACTTCACCAACTCCCAGCTCCCAACTCCCGTCCCCCTAAGCCGCTCTACATCATCGCCGAAAAGATCCTGGCACGCGGCGAGCGACTGCCGGAGGATTGGGCGATCCACGGCACCAGCGGCTATGATTTTCTGAACGCGCTGAACGGCGTGTTTGTCGACAACGCGAATGAGAAGCGCTTCAGCGAGATCTACGCCGACTTTATCGGCACGCGGCTGCGCTTCGACAACCTGGTGTATACGACCCGCCAGCAGATCATGCGCATAGCGATGGCCAGCGAGATCAATGTGCTGGCAGACCAGCTGAACCGCATCTCGGAGCACAACCGCTACTACCGCGATTTCACGCTCTACAGCTTGCGCGAGGCGCTGCGCGAGGTGATTGCTTGCTTCCCGGTCTATCGTACCTATATTCTCGCCGAGACCGATCACGTCGAGGAGCGCGACCGACTGGTGATCGAGACGGCCATGAACCGCGCGCGCAGGCGCAGCCCAACGATCGACCCTTCGATCTACGATTTCCTACGCGAGATCCTCTTGCTGCGCTACCCCGATACGTTCGACCCCGAGGCGCGCGAGGAGCAGCGCACCTTTGTGATGAAGTTTCAGCAGTTGACCGGCCCGGTGATGGCCAAGGGTATGGAGGATACGGCCTTCTATATCTACAACCGGCTGACCTCGCTCAACGAAGTCGGTGGCGAGCCACAGCGCTTCGGCACCAGCACGGTAGCGTTCCATCGCCAGAACCAGGAGCGTCTGCGCGACTGGCCGGCGGCTATGCTGGCGACATCCACCCACGATACCAAGCGCAGCGAGGATGTGCGCGCGCGGATCAATGTGCTCTCGGAGCTGCCCGATCAGTGGCGCAAGGCGCTGACGCGCTGGAGCCGGCTGAATCGCCGCAAGAAGATCGAGGTCGACGGCAAGCCTGCGCCCGATCGCAACGAGGAGTATTTGCTGTATCAGACGCTGCTGGGGGCGTGGCCGTTCGAAACGACGACCAAGGACCAACGACCAACGACCAAAGGCGACGATAAGAATCGTTCGTCCTTAGTCGTTGGTCCTTCGTCTGAGTTCGTCGCGCGCATCCAGGATTACATGGTCAAGGCCATCCGCGAGGCCAAGGTCAACACCAGCTGGCTGAACCCCAACACCTCCTATGACGAGGCGGTGCGCGCGTTCGTGGCCGCGATCCTGGAGGATTCAGAGGGCAATCGCTTCCTGGCCGATTTTCGCGGCTTGCAGGCGACGATCGCGCACTTCGGCGCGTTCAACGCGCTGTCGCAAATGCTCCTGAAGATCGCGTCGCCGGGCGTGCCCGACATCTACCAGGGCAGCGAGCTATGGGACTTCAGCCTGGTCGACCCCGACAACCGGCGGCCGGTGGACTACAATTTGCGGGCCTGGTTGCTGGGCGAGCTGATCGATCCACGCGGCAGCCGAGCCGAGCTTGCCCGCGCGCTGGTCGAATCAAAAGCCGATGGACGGATCAAGCTGTATCTGACCCACCGGGCGCTGCGGTTTCGTCGCGACCACGCCGAGCTATTCCGGTCGGGCAGCTACACGCCGCTGGAGGCCACCGGCGACGCCAACGAGCATATCGTCGCCTTCGCGCGCGCACTCGATCGCCCAGCGGGCCTCGTGACTCATTCGACAACCTCAGGGCAGACAGGCTCAGCGCCTCCTGCCGAGGAGGCGCTGGCTATCGCGCCGCGCCTGCTGGCCCGGCGGCTACACGAGCCGGGCGCGCTGCCGCTGGGCGCATCGGCCTGGGGCGACGCGCTGCTGGCTCTGCCAGGCGCAGCGATCGGTCGGCGCTACCGCGACCTCTTCACCGACCAGATCCATCGCACGATCGAGCGCGACGGCACGGTCGGGCTGGCGCTGGCCGATCTGCTGGAACACTTCCCAGTGGCTCTGCTGGAGCGAGTCGCGCCGGAGGGCACAGACGAATCTGCATCCACGGAAAGCGTTTTCGAGTACAATGAAACTGTGTGAATATGCGAATGGATGATGCGCACTGCGTTTGTTCTAATGGATATACATTCTAAAACGACAACCTGGCAGGAGATCCATCAATGACCACGATCTGGCCTGGCAAGCCCTATCCGCTTGGCGCCACCTGGGATGGACAGGGTGTGAATTTCGCGCTGTTCTCGCAGCACGCCACCGGCGTCGAGCTGTGCCTTTTCGACTCACCCGATTCGCCGGCTGAGAGCGAGCGAATCGCCATGCCCGAGCAGACCGATGACGTGTGGCACGTGTATCTGCCTGGCGTGCAGCCCGGCCAGATGTATGGCTACCGCGTCTACGGGCCGTACGAGCCGGAGGAAGGTCATCGCTTCAACCCGGCCAAGCTGCTGGTCGATCCCTATGCTCGGGCGATCACCGGCCAGCTGGAATGGAACGACGCGCTGTACGGCTTCACCATCGGCGACCCATACGAGGATCTCACTCCTGATGACCGCGACAGCGCGCCATATATGCCGCGCTGCGTGGTGGTCGACTCATCGTTCGACTGGGGCGACGATGGCCTGCCGGCCACGCCGCTGCACAAATCGGTGATCTACGAGCTGCACGTCAAGGGCTTCACCAAGCAGCATCCCGAGGTGCCCGAGCCGCTGCGCGGGGCCTACGCCGGGCTGGCGGCGCCGCCGGTGATCGAATACCTTAAGTCGTTGGGCGTCACGGCGGTCGAACTGTTGCCCATCCACGAGCATGTCGACGATCGCTTCCTGGTCGAGGCCGGCCGTGTGAACTACTGGGGCTACAACACGCTCGGCTACTTCGCGCCCGACGCGCGCTACAGCAGCGGCGGCTCGCGCGGCGAGCAGGTGCGCGAGTTCAAGGCCATGGTCAAGACGCTGCACGCGGCCGGGATCGAGGTCATCCTCGACGTGGTTTACAACCACACCGCCGAGGCCGGCCGCGATGGGCCGACGCTCTCGTTCCGCGGGATCGACAATCTGGTCTACTACCGGCAGCCGCCAGGCAACCTGCGCGATTACATCGACTACACAGGATGCGGCAACAGCCTGAGCATGTTGCACCCGCGCACCTTGCAGCTGATCATGGACAGCCTGCGCTACTGGGTGCTGGAGATGCATGTGGACGGCTTCCGCTTCGATCTGGCGGCCACGCTGGCGCGCGGGCTGCTGGCCGACGCGCGGCTCTCGACCTTCTTCGACATGATCCACCAGGACCCGGTGCTGTCGCAGGTCAAGCTGATCGCCGAGCCCTGGGATATCGGGCCGGGCGGCTACCAGGTCGGCAACTTCCCGGTGCTGTGGGCCGAGTGGAACGGCAAGTACCGCGACACGGTGCGGCGCTACTGGAAAGGCGATGAAAGCCAGGTGGCCGAGCTGGCCTATCGGCTGACCGGATCGAGCGATCTCTACAAGCACAATGGCCGGCGGCCATATGCCAGCATCAACTTCGTGACCGCGCACGATGGCTTTACGCTGCGCGACCTGGTGAGCTACAACCACAAACACAACGAGGCCAACGGCGAACACAATCGCGACGGCGAGAACCACAACAACAGCTGGAACTACGGCGTCGAAGGCCCGACCACCGACCCCGAGATCAACGCCCTGCGGGCGCGCCAGCAGCGTAACATACTGGCTACGCTGCTGCTCTCCCAGGGCGTGCCCATGATCCTGGCCGGCGATGAGTATGGCCGCACGCAGCTCGGCAACAACAACGCCTACTGCCAGGACAACGCGATCAGCTGGATCGACTGGCGGCGCTCCAAGCCAGAGCTCGAACTGCTCGATTGGACGCGCCGGCTGATCCAGATTCGCAACGAGCATCCAGCGCTGCATCGCCGCAAGTTCTTCCAGGGCCGCGGCATCCATGGCCGCCAGGTCTACGATATCGAATGGTACCGGCCCGACGGCCACGAGATGAGCGACGATGAGTGGAACGAGGCGCGCGTGCGCTGCCTGGGCATGTTACTCAACGGCCAGCTGATGGATGAATGGGATGAGCGCGGCAAGCATATCCACGACGATATTTTGCTGCTGTTGTTGAACGCGAATGCGAATGATGTTCCGTTTGTGCTGCCGAATGTGGCCGGCGCCCAGCCATGGGAGATGCTGCTCGACACCGCGCTCCCCGATGGCAAGGAGCTGCCCTGGCTGCGGCCCGGCAAGACCTATCTGCTTCAGGGGCGCTCGCTGGCATTGCTGCGCCAAAGGGGACGTGAAGAGGAGTAGCAAATTCGGATAACGACTTGTTGTATTGACCGCTGCATAAGCAGCTAAAGATGGCTGCTGGGGAGGTCTGGAGAGGCCTTCGTCCCCTCCAGACCTCCCCAGCATGAGTCATCCCGTATTTAACGCGGTGGCTGCGACGGCGTGGGAATGCGCCGCGGCGCATTCCCACGCCGTCGCAGCCACAAATAAAGCGGTCGCACGTGCGAGGAGCAGATTGGAATACTGCGCCGGGAATGATATGAGACATGCTGCATTACAACGCCCAAAGATCCGATTGTAAAATTCGGGATGACTCATGAAAAGTTTAGCTATTTGTGCCGCGCTCAGTATCGGGAGGCTCTCTTCAAATGCGGGGAGGTTTGGAGAGCTTGCAGCCCTCCAAGAAGCTTTTTAGCTCACTACGGCGGCTCGGCCGCCGTAGTGAGCTAAAAAAGAAGATCTCGGGGAGGCGCCCAGAGGGCACCCGGCCTCCCCAAACCCCTCCAGCGCGTAACTCCTGGCAGTGAACTACATGGAAAATACAGAGTGGACTCTTCCAATCGGCGCGCAGCCCGACGCCAGCGGCGTGCGCGTCCGTGTCTGGGCGGCGGATGCCCGACACGTCGAGGTCGTGCTGTATGACGCTGAGCGCGAGGCTGGCGTGTTCGCGCTCGCGCCTGAGGCAGGCGGCTACTTCGCCGGCCATATCACCGGGATCGGGCCCGGCGCGCGCTATATGTACCGGATCGACGCGGGCGACCCGCGCCCCGACCCGGCCTCGCGCTACCAGCCCGACGGCGTCCATGCTGCCTCACAGGTGGTCGACCCGGCCGCGTTCGAATGGACCGATCGGGGCTGGCACGGCATCGGGCTCGAAGACGCAGTGATCTACGAGCTCCATGTTGGAACGGCGACAGAGGAAGGCACGTTCGACGCGCTGATCGAGCGCCTGGACGCCCTGCGCGATCTGGGCGTGACCGCGATCGAGTTGATGCCGGTGGCCGATTTTCCGGGCGAGCGCAACTGGGGCTACGATGGCGTGTGCCTGTTCGCGCCCGCACGCGCCTATGGCGGCCCGGAGGCGCTGCGCCGCCTGGTGGATGCGGCCCATGCGCGCAGCCTGGCCGTGCTGCTGGACGTCGTCTACAATCACCTCGGGCCGGATGGCAACTACCTGCGCCAGTTCAGCCAGAGCTACTTCACCGACCGCTATACGACGCCCTGGGGCGACGCGCTGAACCTCGACGGGCCGGGCAGCGCGCAGGTGCGCGCCTTCTTCATCGCCAACACCTGCTTCTGGGCGCACGAGTACCACCTCGACGGCCTGCGGCTTGATGCCACCCACACCCTGCTCGACAAGAGCGACAAACATCTGCTGGCAGAATTAGCTGAAGCTGTTCACGTATCACTGCCCTCCGATCGCCAGTTCCTGCTGATCGCCGAGAACGAAGACAACGACCCGGACCTGATCAGGAGACAGGAGACAGGAGGCAGGAGGCGGGAGAGGGGAGACAAGAAGACAAGGAAACAAGGAGACAAGCAGGCACATATCGCTCAACCCCCTACCGCCAACTCCCAACTCCCAGGATATGGCCTCGACGCGGTCTGGGCTGACGATTTCCACCACCAGGTGCGGGTGGCGCTGACACACGAGCAGGAGGGCTATTACCGCGACTACAGCGGCAGCGCAGCGGATCTGGCGGCGACCATACGGCATGGCTGGTTCTACGTCGGGCAACCTTCCGCCCATCTCGGCATCCCGCGCGGCGCGCCGGCCGACGACCTGCCGACGCCGCGCTTTGTCCACTGCATCCAGAACCACGATCAGGTCGGCAATCGCGCGCTGGGAGAACGCCTCAACCACGCGGTCGGGCTGGATGCCTATCGCGCGGCCACGGCGCTGTTGCTGCTCAGCCCCTACACACCGCTGCTGTTCATGGGGCAGGAATGGGCTGCCAGCACACCTTTCCTCTACTTTACCGACCACAACGCTGAGCTAGGCCGCCTGGTCACCGAGGGGCGGCGGTCCGAATTCGCCGGCTTCACGGCCTTCTCAGGCGAGCAGGTGCCTGATCCGCAGGCGCGCGAGACGTTCGAGCGCTCCAAGCTGCGCTGGGATGAGCAGATCGAGCCGCCACATGTTGGCATCATGCGGCTCTACCGCGATCTGATCAGCCTGCGCCGCCACCAACTGGCGCTTCGGCAGCGCAACCGCAGCTCGTTCGTGGTTCTGCCACTCGGAGAATCGACCCTGACCCTACGCCGGACTGGGCTGGCCCCGAACGATACTCTGCTGATCGTGGTCAATCTGCATGGCCCGCAGCGACTGGATCTGGCCGCCCAGAGCGAAACCAGCCCGCCGCCGGGGCTGCGCTGGGTGCTGCTGCTCGACACAGAGGACGAGCGCTACGGTGGGCGCGGGCCGGCGCGGCTCTCGGCTCAGAGAATGAGCTTGGAAATGGATGGCCCAGAGGCGGTGATGTTTGCCGTGGTCAGGTAGACCAGCTATGCAAGGGTTGTGCAATCCATGAGAAGACTCTGAGTGCCGCTGCATCATCAACCCCGATCAGCGCGATCCTCGATTTCCTTGCCATTCATGGTAGGGGCGCGATATATCGCGCCCCTACCATGAACCACGCTGCAGCGCATTGTGGGTTCGCGGCGCCATCAATGCGGCAACGTCTGCCCAACCTCTAACCTCCATCTCCCAATCCCTGCGCGAAGCGCACACTATCGTCGCCCGGCCGGCAGAAACAATCGCCGCGCCGGCTGCACCCTCGCGGTGGTCAGCGGGTCGCCGAGCAGCGCGAACGTCGCCAGTGTATCCTGGCAGCAGCTGCCGGCCGTGAACAGCTCCAGGTAGCCCGAGGCAGTGAGCTGGCCCAGCGTGGCGCTCCGCGGTGGCGCGGCCCACAGCGCGCGGTAGAAGCCGCGCAGCAGGACATCGTGGCCATGCGCGACACCGAAGCCAGTCGGCCCCCAGACGGCTACCGCGCCGCCGTCTGGCTTGATCAGCCAGCGCTCGTCCAGCGTGGTCCGGCTGTAGTTCGGCGTCTGGAACGCGCTGGTCAGGCAAGTCATCTCTAGCACAATCGGCAGGCGCGCGCCGTTGGTCAGATCGTCAGTGTCGTACAGGCCCAGCAGGTACGGCGGCGACTTCTGCGGGTCGGTGCTGGCCCACTGGTACTGGCTGCTATGGCCGATGTAGTTGACCAACGCGGCCCCCTGGTTCAGCAGCGCTATTGTCCGATCGTGCGCGCGCACGGCGTCCGGCTCGCGCGAGGGCGGGCTGGCCGATGTGGCGGTGGGATCGTAGTAAAGCCGCAGGACCTCCACACCCGGCGGCTGCTGGGCGGCGCTGGCATCGGCGAGCGCCGCGAAATCGCCGGCCGGGTCGGTGGTATTGTCGGCCTCGCGGTAGTTATCGGCGATGTAGATATTGCGCGCGCCCCAGCCGGTATTCAGCGGCGCGGTCTCATAGGCCATGATTTTGGCGACCACGCCGGCCAGCTCGGCCGGTGTGTTCACCGTCAGCCGGCCGAGCGCCAAGTCGGGCAGCGGATCGAGCGTGGGGTCGCTCCCGTCGAGCCGCGCGTAGCAGCTCTCACAGGCCGTCTCACCGATCCACGGGTCGACATTCGCCAGGTAGGGCGGAATGAAATTCGGGTCATCGCGCCGCAGGTAGTTCAGCGGGTCGGCCGTGCCATCGCCCACCAGAGTGACAGCCGCAGGCGCCGTGCTCCAGTTTCCAGCGGCGTAGCGCAGAAAATCGCGAATCGCATGCGGCGCGACCTGCCCGTAGCTCCAGGCGTCGTAGAGCGCCTGTACGTCGATCACCCGAACCGTGTGGCCTTGCGCCTGCCGCCGGGCAATCAGCGGCGCCAGCTGGACCTGAAAAGCGGCCGGGGCGATATAGACTACGTCGGCCGGCGTCGTGAGATCGAACGGCTGGTGCTGCCTCACCGCCGGCGCGAACAGCATGCCTGGGCCAGTCAGGACATAACTGCGCGACGGTCCATCCTGAAACGATGTCATGGTTCCTGGCGGGATATCCAGCAGCTGCGGTGCGCGCGGGTCGGTCACATCGTAGAGCGAGCGGTCCGCAGCGGTGTTGCTGATCTGATATCGAAATGTCCCCGCCGCCCCGTCGAAGAATACCCCTTGCCCACCGGCATTCAGCTCGACTGGCCGTTCCCACGTGATACTGTCGATCTCCACACCGTCAGGCGTACTGCCTGGCACAAGCGTGACGACGGCGCTGGGGCTGGCGGTGGAGAAGGTGAACGACTGCGACCAGTCGCCGGCGCCGCTCCATGTCGCGCTCTGCGTCTCGCTCCCCAGCCTGATCGTCAGGTTGTGCTGGCCCGAGGTGTAGGCGCTGCCCCTGATCGCCAGAAACGTGCTCCCCGCAGCCAGCGGCAGTGTCGGCGTGAGCGGCGCGCTCAGGGCCGCTGGCGGCAGCTCCGGCCCCGTCTTCAGATCGGCGGCGAACCAGTGGTCGCCGTCGGGTCCCGGCGTCGTGGAGTCATACAGTGTGTTGTTGCGCCAGACTCCATGCTCGCGCGCCGTGCCTGGCCCGGCCGCGCCAGGTTGGGCCGATCGACTCGTCATTCGCGTGCCAGGCGTCGCCTCGACCGTCAGCCAGTATGTATCGGCGGCATTCCACATATCACCAGGCTTGGGCGCGAAAAAGCGCAGCTCCAGGTTCGCTCCGCTGCCGCGCTGCTCAAGCGCCACCTCGACACCGTCATGGTATAGGTGGAGCAGCGCGGGGTCGCTCAGGCCGACGCCAGCCGCCACTAGTGCAGCGGCCGGCAGGCGCTGGATGCCGGCCTGTGCCACGTGCACGGTCCACGCCATGCCACTCGCGGCCGGGTTGGCCGGCCCCGGCGCGCCGGCGAGAAACGGGCCGGCGCTTGAGAGCAATGCTGTGGCATCCGCATTCAACAGCGCTGCGCCAGGGACCACGGCCTGAAGCGCTGTCACCGTGCGGGCAGCGCCATCCGGCGCGAAGACCGGGCTGAGCGCCAGCACAACGATCCGCACGCCGCGCATGCGGCCCTCGCGCAGTACCACGATCGGCGATGGCGGCAGCTCACGAGTTGGCGCCGCCGCAAGATCGGGCCGCCGCTGGCCGTCGACCGTCTGGCGCGCCGTGCGCTCGGCAGCCAGTAACTGGCCCTGCCAGGGCGCGCTTTCGAGCAACTCGATCCGCGGCGCGAGCGGCGCGTCGCCCGCAACCCGCAGCGCAAGGAGCGCGGCCGGTAGCCGTAGCCCGCCGATCTCTATGAGCGGTTGAGCCGGCGCGCCAAGCGCGCGCAAGGCCGCCGACGCGCCACGCCACTCCAACCGCACCGCGCCGTCCAGCGGCGTAACCAGCGGCGGCATGGGCGATGTAGCGCCGACGGGGAACGGCGCGGGCTTGCTCAACAGGACTGAGGTTAAGAGCACGGCCAGCATGCGCCGAAGATATCGTTTATCGCTCATGTTTTCCCAAAGCTTCCACGCTAGTTTGGGAAACCCCCTGGATATGGACGATCTTGCCCTGCCCATGCCGTCGCTCGACCAGGTAGCTAGCCGCCAGTGTGGCGGCACGACGCAGATCGGGGATGACATCACAGGCCGGCTGCATCCCGACCAATTCACCGCTACAGACAATGATCGGGGTTCGCAGCGCACTAACCAGGGCAACACTTTCCGTCAGGGAGCAATCGGTCCCGGCAAGAATGCGGGCGTCCACGCGTGGGTCGCGCAGGCAGTCCAGGATCGCCGGTTGCACCTCCGCAAAGCTGTACACCGGATGGATGGTTAGCTCGATCCCGTCGTCACGAGCTTGGTCTTGTAGCCCTTGGCCACAGCGCGCCCAGTAGGTCTGGCGAGGATCATTCAGGACACAGGCGAGGTGGATGGTGTTCGTCATAGTAGCTGCTCCTGCTGGTCGCGGGCGCCGCCGATCGCCTTAGCAGCTCTCGTAGGCGTGCAATAGTGGCGATGCGACGACGCGCGCACAAACCGAGATACGAAAGCCCGCCCCAGCGCTCGCAAGTGGCGGGTTTATCGTTGGCCCTATTCTACTGATCCGTACAAAGACACGGAATATTCTTTCTGGGGAGGTCTGGAGGGGCCCGGGTACCCTCTGGGTGCCCCCTCCAGACCTCCCCTTTGGTGGGGGTGTGGGGGCGACGCCCAGAGGGCACCCGGCCGCCCCCACACCCCCACTAAATATGCCAAATCAAGGCACATATCAGTAGCATACCACATCTGAGAGATGTCTGATGCCAATACGGTCGTGCCAACTTGGCTCGCAGCTTGGCGCCGAGGCAGCTACTAGGAGAGGCACCGGCGGTGCCGCCGGGCGCGCCGCGGTGAGGACGGCAGCGCACGTCGCCAGCGCCGCCAAACCGTCCCCCTCGGGTGCCGGTTAAACTTTTACGTGACCATTCCTCGGGCGGCACACCCAATCAGGCGTGCTTTCAATTGCCGGAAGCAAATCTTTGGCGGACACCCTCCTGATCTGCAAGCTGAATCCTCTTGACGCCGGGCATATAATAATAGTGTAGGGGCCTTGCTCGCACACCTTTGGACTTTCCCTCTGACCTGCTTCATCACGCCCACCTTGCTGCCTGCCCCGCAGCTAAACATCCTACCCGCTCATAATGCATTAGTACATGTCTGCGTTGTTCGTCGCGAGCGTTCTGCTTTCCAATGAGGAGGTGATGCCCATGGTTGGTTAGCGCCGCTGTATATGTGCCAGCACATGCGGTACCGTCGCACGGGTAGTCTTTTCGATCTTGTTTTTGGGCAATGCTCCTCGGTGGCGAGCGCTGCCGCTGTAGGGAGCGGGGCTCGCACGAGCGGAGAAAGGAGAGGGCCATGTCAACCTATGTGGTGCTCTACAAGTTCACCGATGCTGGGGCAAAGAACGTCAAGGGCACTGTCCAACGGGCCAATGAGAGTCGTGCCGAAAACGAACGACGCGGCTTTAAAGTCCACGGACTCTACTGGACCCAAGGCCAGTATGATATGGTGGCGGTTGTCGAGGCACCCGACGAGCAGGCCATGCTGGCCGGCTTATTCAACATCGCCAGCGCGGGCAATGTCCGCAGCGAAACGTTGCGAGCCTTTACCGAGGCTGAGATGGGAGCGGTTATCCAGAAGATGGAAGGATAGCCCACCAAAGGAGGGCAGTGATGGCAGATCTGAGTCGACAACTGCACGAGGGCATGGAAGTTTACACAGCGGATGGGACGAAATTGGGCAAGATCAGCCAGGTATGGTATGGGACAAGTGTTGGTGGACCGACGGCCACCGAAGACGAAACCTGCCTCGAACTGCACCGTGGCCTCTTAGGTCGAGACAGGCTCTACTTACCCCACCACCTGGTCTCCGATGTGACAGGGAATGCGGTCCGGCTGACGGTTGACGAGCAGACGGTGCGTGAGACACCCAGTTGGCATCGGAAACCGGCCTGGATCAGTTAGCACCAAACTCAGGCATGCATTGGTCATGCCCGACGGAAGACGGGAGATGGAAGACCGCCGCATTCGTCCTCCGTCCTCCGTCCTCCGTCCCATGGGCGTGATCACGCGCATCGAAGTGGGCAGGTCGACGCATCCGCCCGCAATGAATCGCATTGCCATCGTTGACATCGCCCTGGAACGCCGGTAGAGAACCCGCGAATGCACGCGAATAGACCCGAATATCTTTCATTCGCGCAGATTAGCGAGAATGAAGCGGATTGTCGGGCGAATACTCTACCGATGTTCTAGTGGGTCAGTTGTTTTGCCTATCGCCATTTACGAACTGCAGAACCGCAGAACCGCTGCTCACTGGTTCCGCGGTTCTGCGGTTCAACCCAATGGCGATGTCGAAACCAAACGACCCACTAGGCGTATATGAATCCGCCCCGATGGCATCAAACATCATTGATACAACGTTGCGCGCCCCACGATGCCGCGCCGCACGGCACGCCTGCGCTCGCGCTTCGACCATCGCCGGCGGTGGCGGATCGATCGTCTCCGTCTACGTGAACGGGGCCCAGCGTCGCCTCTCCACGTAGATGGACGGCCAGCCGGAGGCTCCCGGGTACCCTCTGGGTGCCGCGACCTCGGTCGTCGGCTACGTGTGCGGATCTTTCCGTGCCGGCCGCACGTTCTTGCGCGAGCCGCCCACATCGTCCGTAGAGCCGTCGAGATCCTTCGTGGAGTGGTCCAAATCGTCCGTGGATCACAGTGGGTCGTTCGTAGGGCAGGCGAGATCGTTCGTGGAGCGCTGCGGATCGTCCGTAGGGCAGGCAAGATCGTTCGTGGAGCACTGCGGATCCTCCGTTGGCGCGATCGGCGAGCGGCGGGCTGAGGTGCGCGCGGTGCAGGCGCTGGCCGCAGCGCGCGACGCGGCCCAGGCGGCCGAGTGGGCGCTGCACGAGGGCATCCTGGGCGCCAAGTCGCAGGTGATCCCCCAGTACGGGCCGGACTCCAACGCCATGCAATTGCTGGGTTTGAAGCGCAAATCTGAGCGTCGCCGCCAACTGATCGACCAGCAACACGCTCTGCCCAATTAGAATGGGCATGACAACGGGCATTCGTATTGTGAATAGCACCCTTTGCAGGGGGTTCTGGGGGCGCGCTGCGCCCCCAGTGGGGAGCGCGAGGGGCGAAGCCGCCTCGCAAAACACGTATGTGGCGATGGACGATAGACGAATAGCTGCCTCGTCGTCGGTCGTCCATCGTCCAAAGCCGGGACGGATATGCGATAGCCTGTGCTCAGCCTACCGCCACCCTCGGTACAGCCAGTATCACATATCAGCACAAATGTTAGTTGACACTTACGTAAGTTTGTGCTAAAATTCAAATGTGATGGATGTCGTGCTACAAGCAATTGTCGAGCCGCGCCGGCGCGAGATACTGAATCAACGGCTATGTCATGCGCGGCGAATATGTCGAGATATCGCCGTACAGCCGCGTGGTCTTCACGTGGGGCTGGGAAAACAAAGGCAGCACCCCACGCCCCGGCGCGTCGACGGTCGAAATCTCACTCATCCCTGATGGCGACGGTACGCTCGTGCGCCTGCGCCACCTGGGCCTGAACGCGGAGGAGCGCGCCAACCACGCGCTGGGCTGGGATCAGTTCCTGCCGGGCCTGGTTGCTGCGGCCGAGGGGCACGCTCCGCAGGATTGACCGAAGGACACAAGCTTCGCACATCCAGGAGGTTGTTCGTCACCGAAGTTCCATAAGCGCTCGATCGTTATTGGTTCGGTATCTGAAACAAGGAGGCATCCCATGACCAGCCAGCAGTCCCAGGCCGAGGCCAACAAGGAGATCATCCGCCGCTACCGTCAGGCCCACAACCAGAACAACATGGCCGCGCTGGACGAGATCGTCGCCGCCGACTTGATCACCCACAGCCAGCTCCCCAACGTGCCGCCCGGCCGCGAGGGCGGCAAGATGGTTCACCAGGGCAATATGGCAGCCTTCCCCGATGGTACGACGACCACTGACGATCTGATCGCCGAGGGCGATAAAATCGTCGAGCGCTTCACCTTCGTCGGCACCCAGAAGGGCGAGTTCCTGGGTGTGCCCGCCACCGGCAAGCAGGTCAGAGTCACGGGAATGTCGATCTTCCGGATCGCCAACGGCAAGATCGTCGAGCACTGGGGCGAGAATGATGGGATGGGCCTGCTGATGCAGCTCGGCGTGCTGCCGGCGCCGGGGCAGTAGCGCCGAACAGGAAGCCATGCCAATCTATCAGACCGCTCAATTCGAGGTTCGCCCCGAAGCGCTGGAGCGTTGCGAACAGGCGATCAGGGAGTTCGTCGCGTACATCCAGGCGAACGAGCCAGGCACGCTGCTGTACACCTCTGTGCATGCGGCTGGAGACCCGGCGAGCTTCCTACACTTCTTCATCTTTGAGGATGAAGCAGCGCGCGAGCGGCACAGAACTTCAGAGGCCGTGCGGCGATTCACAGACACGCTCTATCCCGAGCTGCTCGCGCCGGTCGAATTCCAAGAGTACAGCGCGGTCGCGACGACCGCGCTGTAAGGAATAACGATGCGAAGCGCTGCGCGTGCGCTTCTACATCTTCACGATCATCTCGAACAAGCGCCGCCGATACGTCGCGCTGGCGACCTTCTCCCACAGCCGCGGCAGCTCGGCCAGCAGCGCAGCGCGCTCCTGCTCGCGGGCGGCGAGGTAGACCTGAGCGCCTGGGTCGTCGGCCAGGCCCAGCGCCGCGATATGCGCCCGCGCGGTCACGTCATCCTGCAGCGCGCCGAGGTTCTCCTGTAGCGCGATCAGCGGCGCCAGCGCTTGGTCGACGTTGCGCCCGAGCGCCTCGGCGAAGAACTCCAGCGTGTAGCGGAAGCGCTTGCCGGCGATGCGTGTCTGATGCAGCGTCTCGCCTGTCGCGCTCGGCAGGGCGACTTCGTAGGCGCGCCAGAGCTCATAGCGCCGCCAGATCGCCGAGCCGGCGAAATCGCGCACTCGTTCGACGATGCCCGGCTCGGGCGAGGCGAGCGCGCCGGCGCCGGGCGTGGTCAGGAACTCTGCGAAATCGCGCTTGAACTTCTGGTAGCGCTTGGCTTGCAGGTCGGCCAGGAGCTGCTCGCGCGCGCGCGTGCGCTCGGCGCGCACCGCTTCGATCAGCGGGTCGAGCCGCGCCCGCTCGGCCTCAGGTAACGATTCGCGGTAGGTCGTGAGGTGCTCGAGAAACACGTCGCCATCGCGCACAGCCCCGAGCGACCTTGCGATCTGCCGCAGGCCACGCCGGTAACGCCAGATCAGCTCGTGATCGTAGACGCCCTCGACGACCTGGAGACTGGCGCGCAGCCGGCGTGTCGCCACGCGCATCTGGTGGACGTCCTCGATATCTTCATCTTTGATCACCGCTTCCTCGCGGGAGAGCAGCTTGTCGAAAAACCGCCGCAGCTGCCGCCGCGCCGCCTCGGCGATCGGCTCGCCGCCGATCGACTGGCCCAGCTGGGCGGGTAGCCGATCGTCCGCGGTCGAGCCGTTCGTAGCAGTCAGGCCAGTCGCGTCGATCTCGCCCGGCTCGGCCGCGCGCACGGCCAGCGGTCCGATCGATTCGCGCCAGAGCTGGGCTTGAGCCTCCAGCACGGCAGTCGCCTCGGCCGCGCGCGCCCCGCCGACGATCAGCGTGACGGTCTCGTTCTCCTCGCGTAGGAGCCGTAGATCCAGCGAGTGCGCCTCGATCGCGCCGGCGAGGCGCAGAATCGCCGCGAGCCGCAGCGCGGTCTGCTGATCCTTCTCGCCGAGCCGCAGGAACGCCGGCTCGCGGTTTGGGCGCGGCTTCTCGCGTTGGAACGCTACAGCGCTGGCGACGATCGCCTGCTCGTCGGCGCTGAGGCCCTCGATTGGCGCGGCCAGGGCCATGTCGCGGCCCGCTCGCTCGGCGCGCTCATCGCCGCTCTGGCGCCCCGCCGAATAATATGTCGCGGCCAGCTCCAGCAGGCGCCGCGCCTGCTTGGGCAGCTGAGTCGCCACGCCATCCAGCAGCGTCAATGCCGCGGCCGTCGCGCGCGGCGGTAGTTCGCGTTCGGGAACCAGCAGTGTCTGAGTCACAAGCCACCTCCACGCAGTGATCTAGCCTAGTGCATTTCCAACCCGGGTATTGGAGACTGGGGAGTGGGTATCGTAACGCATCATCCCCAATCGCCGTGCGGGAAGCGCACTAGCGCCAATCGCCGCCTATACCACCTACCGCCGCTACAAATCATAGCACATTTCATCTCTAACGATCGTCGCTCAGCACCCGGCGCGTCTCGGCGCGCGCCGCAGCCTCCTGTTCGCTGCGCCAGCGCTGCTCGTCGATCGAGCGCACGATCAGATCGCGTACCTCGGTCGGCGAATCGCACAGCACCAGCAGATCCAGATCGGCTGTGGCGACCTTGCCCCCCGGCAGCATGGTCGTGCGTATCCAATCGATCATGCCGCCCCAATAAGCTGAGCCGAACAGGATGACCGGGAAGTTCTGCACCTTGCCGGTCTGGATCAGCGTCAGCGCCTCAAACAGCTCGTCCAGCGTGCCGAAACCGCCGGGAAAGATCACGAACGCCTGGGCATATTTGACGAACATGGTCTTTCGTACGAAGAAATAGTGAAACTCGACCGCGATGTCGACATACTCGTTGACCCCTTGCTCGAACGGCAGCTCGATATTCAGCCCGACCGACGGCGCGCCGGCCTCGCGCGCCCCGCGGTTGCAAGCTTCCATAATTCCCGGCCCGCCGCCGGTGATGATTGTGAAGCCCGCCTCGCCCAGTAGCCGCGCGGTCTCCGCCGCCGCCTGATACATGGGGTCGTCTTGCTTCACCCGTGCCGACCCAAACATCGTGACGGCCGTGCCGATCTCCGCCAGGACGTCGAAGCCTTCGACGAATTCGCCCATGATCCGCAGCACGCGCCACGGGTCGGTGTGGGTGAACAGGATCTGCTCGGGCTTGGGCGTCGCCAGGAACTGCTCGTCCTCGGTCGGATGGCCGGCGATCGCGGCGCGGTTCAAGGAGCGGTGTTTGCGGCTGAGGTCCGTTCGGCGCCCGGCGCCATCTCGTTTTGACATATCGGTG
The DNA here is from genome assembly GCA_035258585.1 of Roseiflexaceae bacterium. GTDB lineage: Bacteria > Chloroflexota > Chloroflexia > Chloroflexales > Roseiflexaceae > DATFXE01. The sequence goes on from DATFXE010000626.1 coordinate 21,627, forward strand.
CTTCGCTTTCTAACGATCTTAAGTTGGCATTGCCACAGCGCAAGTGCTAGCGCATCCTGATGCTTGACTGTATGCGAATGAGCGGCAGTGTACGCCCGCGGGATGCCGCTGTCAAGGCTGCTAGAGTTGTCATAAAATACAACCAATTACCGACTTGACGCCGCCGACTGCGCGTGCTATGATTCTGCGAACAAATGCAGATCTTGCGTTGACGAGGATATGTAGCCGGGCCACAGCCTTCAGGGAGAGCGCGCCACCGACTGCGAGCGCGCTCGGCCAGGAGCCAGGCGAACACCACCTCCGAGCCGCTTCCTCAACGCCGCTGGCAAGTATGGAAGCGCGGTAGGCCCCGATACCAGCCACACAAGGGATTGCAGATTGCAAATTGCAGATTGCAGATTGGGTTAGTGCTCAATCTATAATCTACAATCTACAATCTACAATCTAAAATTGGGTGGAACCACGAAGCAATCCTTCGTCCCGATCCGGGGCGGAGGTTTTTTGTTGGCCCGACAAATGACCAAAGACGAACGACGAAAGATCTGGCTCCTTTGGTCATTGGTCGTTCGTCCTTCGTCAGATGAGGAAAGAGATGAGCTACCGACAAGAGCGCTACTACCGGCGGCGCAATCGAAATGGCTGCCTGGCACTGCTGGTCGCGCTGGTCTGGATTATTTTGCTGGCCGTGGTCGGCTACCGCTACTGGCTGCGGCCGCAAGTCAGCGAGTATGTTGGCCGCCAGATCGGCCAGCAGGTCGGCGCGGCGAACGCCGGCCCGAACAGCAATGCGGGACAGCCCCAGCAGCAGATCGAGCAGGGCGCTGCGCAGGCGCTGCCCACTGCGGTGGCCGCGCTGCCTTCGGGCGTGCTGCGCGTCACCGAGGATCAGGCCAACACCTACCTGGCCGAACACGCCGCGTCGCTCAAGCCGATCGAGTCGGCGACCGTGCATTTCGTGCCGGATGAGATCCAGGTCGATCTGCGGGCCGCGGGCATCTCCAGCACCGCCCGCATGGGCGTGGCCGTCCAGAACGGCAGAATCATCGCCGTCGAGCCGCGGCTGGATGGCCCGCTGGGGCAGCTTATCGCGCTGCCCGACCTGGCCCATGCGCTTGAGCAGCAGCTCAACGGCCAGCTCGCCGCCCAGGGCCGCCGCGTGACCGATGCGCGGGTCGAGCAGGGCGCGCTGATAGTGACTATTGAAGGCTAACTCGAACAGTTCAAAGTTAAGAGTTATCACGCAGGCCAACTTTGAACTCTTGACTCTTAACTCTTAACTCAAGACAGGAGGTTGTGATGCCAGTCTCACCCGACAACGATCCATACTACCGGCTGCGCCACTCGGCTGCCCACGTGATGGCTGAGGCGGTGCTGCAGGAGTTCCCCGAGGGCAAGATCGCGATCGGCCCGCCGATCGAGGATGGCTTCTACTATGACTTTGAGCTGCCGCGCCCGCTCACGCCCGAGGACCTGGCAGCGATCGAGGCGCGCATGCGTGTGATTATCAAGGGCGACTACCCGTTTAGGTATCGCGAGGTCAGCGCTGGCGAGGCGCGCGCGCTGTTCGCAGATCAGCCCTACAAGCTGGAGCTGATCGAGGGGCTGGCGAAGGGGCAAGACGAGTACGGCGAGCAGGCCGATGGCAATACGGTGATCTCGACGTACAAACACGACACGTTCGAGGACCTGTGCCGTGGGCCGCACCTGGCGCGCACGGGCGAGATAACAGTGGACGGGTTCAAGCTGCTGAGCGTGGCAGGGGCGTATTGGCGGGGGGACGAGCGGCGGCCGATGCTGCAGCGGATCTACGGGACGGCCTGGAACAGCAAGGCGGAGCTGGAGGCATACCTGCACCGGCTGGAGGAGGCCAAGCGACGCGACCATCGCAAGCTCGGCAAGGAGTTGGGCCTGTTCTACTTCTCCGACGACATCGGTCCAGGGCTGCCGCTGTTCACGCCCAAGGGCGAGATGCTGCGCCATATAATGGAGAACTATGTGCGCGAGACGCAGACGCGCTACGGCTATCAGCACGTCTGGACCGGGCATATGGTCAAGGAAAGCCTGTATGCGAAGTCCGGCCACCTGGAGAACTACAGCGACGTCATGTTCCCGCCGATGGTCGACGAGGAGGTCGTGTTCCGGCTCAAGCCGATGAACTGTCCATCGCATATGACGCTGTTCAAGGAGATGGGCATCCACTCCTACCGCGAGCTGCCGCTGCGCTTCGCCGAGTTCGCCACGCTGTACCGCTACGAGGCCAGCGGCACGCTCAGTGGCCTGACGCGCGTGCGCTCGCTCACGCAGGACGACTGCCATATCTTCTGTATGCCCGAGCAGATCGAGGAGGAGTTCAGCCGCTGCCTCCAGCTGATCCGCGAAGTGCTGGCGGCCTACCAGATGGCGGACTACCGGGTGCAGCTATCGCTGCGCGGCAAGGAGGGCAAGTTCGTCGCCGACGACCAGAAGTGGGATGCGGCGACGCGGGCGCTCAAGGCCGCGCTGGATGCCAACGGCGTGGCGTACGAGGCGGTCGAGGGCGAGGCGGCGTTCTACGGCCCGAAGGCCGACTTCATGGCCAAGGATGCGTTGGGCCGCGAGTGGCAACTCTCGACGATCCAGATCGACTTCATCCAGCCGGCGCGCCTGGGCGTCGAGTACATTGGCGAGGATGGCCAGCCGCACACGCCGGTGCTCATCCACCGCGCCGTGACGGGCTCGACGGAGCGGTTCATGGGCGTGATCATCGAGCACTTCGCCGGGGCGTTCCCGGCCTGGCTGGCGCCAGTGCAGGCCCAGATCATCCCGATCTCGGATGAGAAGCACGGCACCTATAGCCGCGAGTTGCTGGGGCGGCTGGAGCAGGCCGGGCTGCGCGCCGAACTGGACGAGAGCAAGGACCGCATGCAGGCCAAGATTCGGCGCGCGCAGTTGCAAAAGGTTCCCTATATGCTTATAATCGGCGATAAAGAGCAGGCCGCCGGGGCCGTGGCAGTGCGGCTGCGCAGCGGCGAGGATCTCGGCGCCATGCCGGTAGACGCGTTCATCGCGCGCGCCAAGGCCGATATCGCCGCGCGGATCTAGGCAAGCTATAAATGAGGTAGTGGCGACTTCTGTCGGCGGTAAGGCGGCTGAGGTCGCCACTATGGCCATTCGAGGAGCATTCTATGGCGCGCTGCGCCGCGATTAGCGCTTATTGGCGTGGGCGCCACAAGTTCATACATCCCGGCATTCAGCTGTGTGGAGATTGTTGGGCTGAGTCGCGGCGAAATATCTCTGATTGGCAAGAGAGAGATTGTTATAATAGTCTCAGACTCGCTTCCATCAGATTGGCATGAGCCCTATCCAATCTGCGATCTGCAATTGGCCTAAGGAGGAGCTATGGGTCGTTTTCTGCTGGGATTCCTGATCGGCGCGCTGATCGGGGCCGCGGTGGTAATTTTTTCCGCGCCGCGATCCGGCTCGGAGACGCTCCAGGGCATCCGCTCGCTGATCGACGACACGATCGAAACCGCCAAGCAGGCCAGCGCCGCGCACGAGCAAGAGCTGTGGGCTCAATATCGCGCCCGCCTTAGCGCGGGGAACAGGGAACAGGGAACCGGAGATAGGCCTAGCCTATAATCTGTCGCCTGTAACCTGTAACCTGTAACCTGTAACCTATGAATGCTGAGATCATCGCGATCGGCTCCGAGCTGCTGCTGGGCGAGACGATCGACACCAACAGCGCCTACTTAGCGCGCCAGCTGGCTAGCATCGGCATTGGCCTGTTCCGCAAGACGGTCGTGGGCGACAACCAGGAGCGGATCGCCGCCGCGATCGGCGAGGCGCTCGACCGGGCCGACCTGGTGATCTGCACAGGCGGGCTCGGGCCAACCGTGGACGATATGACTCGCGAGGCGGTGGCGCGCGCGCTGGGCCGGCCGCTGGTCTTTCACCAGCATCTGCTCGATCAGATCGAAGCGCGCTTTCGCTCGTTCGGCCGCACAATGAGCGAGAGCAATCGCCGCCAGGCCTGTGTGCCCGAGGGCGCACGGATCGTCGAGAACCCGCGCGGGACCGCTCCCGCATTTATCGTCGAGGACGAGCGCGGGACGGTGGCAGTGCTGCCCGGCGTGCCATCGGAGATGCGCTATCTGTGGGAGAGTGCGCTGGCGCCCTACCTGCGCGACGAGCGTGGGCAGACCGGGGTGATCCTGGTGCGCACGCTCCACGCCGCCGGCCTGAGCGAGAGCCTGATTGGCGAGATGGTGGCCGATCTGATGGCGCAGGAGAACCCCACCCTGGGCATCTCGGCCAAGCGCGCCCAATACGAGCTCCGGATCGGTGCGCGGGCCGATAGCCGGGCCGCCGCCGAGGCGTTGGCCAATGAAGCGGAGGCAATCATACGCGCGCGGCTCGGCACGCATCTGATCGGCGCCGAGAAGCTGGAAGAGGCGGTGCCGCGCTTGCTGAAAGAGCGTGGCCTCTCGCTGGCCCTCTACGAGGGCAACGATCGCGCGCCCGTCTACC
>DATFXE010000627.1:0-2742 GCA_035258585.1 Roseiflexaceae bacterium
GGCGCGCTGCGGCTGGCTGTGCCCTCGGCCGGCGCAATGGCGCTGGCGCTGCTGGAAGAGGCGCAGCCGCCGCCACTCGCAACCATGCTGACCACGCTGATCAACGACCTGGCCGCGGTGCACCAGCCAGTGCTGCTGGCGCTCGACGATTACCAGGCGATCACATCGCCGGATATCCATAGCGCGCTCACGTTTCTACTAGACCACCTGCCACAGGCGCTGCACCTGATCATCGGCAGCCGCGAAGACCCGCCGCTGCCGCTGGCGAGGATGCGCGCGCGCGGCCAGGTCGCCGAGCTGCGCGCTGCCGATCTGCGCTTCACGCCCGACGAGGCCGCCGCGTTCCTGCGCGATGTCATGGGACTGACACTGGATACAGATGATATCGCGGCGTTGGAGGCGCGCACCGAGGGCTGGATCGCCGGCTTGCAGCTGGCCGCGCTGGCCATGCGCGATCGCTCCGACCAGGCTGGCTTCATCGCGGCCTTCACCGGCAGCAACCGCTTTGTGATTGATTACCTGGCCAGCGAGGTGCTCGACCGGCTACCCGAACGCCAGCGCGCCTTCATGCTGCGCACATCGATTCTGGAGCAAATGTGCGGGCCACTGTGCGATGCAATCCTGAGACTAGAGCCTAGAGACTTGAGGCTTGAAGAAAGCGGCGACTCAAGTCTCAAGTCTCAAGCCTCAAGCCTCATCCTGGAAGGGCTGGAGCGCGCCAACCTGTTCCTGATCCCGCTGGATGACCAGCGGCGCTGGTACCGCTACCACCAGCTATTCGCCGGCGTGCTGCGCGAGCGGCTTCAGCGCGAGGCGACCGGCGCAGAGATCGCCGAGCTGCATCGGTGCGCCAGTCGCTGGTTCGAAGAAGCCGGGCTGCTTGCCGAGGCGATCCGGCATGCGCTGGTCGCCCGTGATTTCGAGCGCGCGGCCGGCCTGATCGAGCATAGCGCGCTGGCGGTGACGCTGGAGGGTCAGCAGGCCACGGTTGGCGGCTGGCTGGCCGCGCTGCCGAACGAGCTGCGCCGCGCGCGGCCGCGCCTGGCGCTGGCCCAGGCGGCCGTCTTCGGTTCGAACGGCGATTTCGTGGCCGCAGCCGAGTGGCTCGAGCACGCCGAGCAGGGCGGGCAGAGCTTCCATCCGCACGAGGCACCCGCCATCGAGGGCGAGATCGCGGCACTGCGCACACTGGCGCTCAGCATGATCGGCGATCAACGCGCCATGACGATCGGTCGGATGGCGCTGGCGCATCTGCCGGATCAGCATCCGCTGCGCGATATCGCCGTGGGCGGCCTCAGCTACGCAGCCTTCTATGCCGGCGATCTCGCTACATCAAGCCAGGCGGTGCAGGAAAGGCTGGCGGCGCCGCAACTCGACGAGCGCCCGATCTCCTTGCGCGTGGGCCTGATCGCGCTGCTGGCGATGGTGCGCCGGGCGCAGGGGCGGCTGGCCGAATCGTCGCGCTTATCGCAGGAGGTGTTAGCGCTGGCGAACCAGGATGGCCACGTGCTGCCGCTCTCCGGTGCGTTTTTGGCCTATTTGCTGCTAGGCCTGGCTCAATGCGAGCGGAATGAACTCGACGCGGCCGAGCGTACGCTGCGGCAGTGCGCCCAGCTGGCCGGCCAGTATCACATGACCATGAATGAGATTCTGGCCCAGTTCTACCTCGGCCAGGTGCTGGCCGCGCGCGGCGATCTGGCTGGCGCACTCCAGCTAGTCGAGCAGGCCGAGGCGGCGGCGCAGCGCTACCTCTCGCCGCGCAATCTGCGCGAGATCGCCGGGTATCGCGTGCTGCTCTGGCTTCGCCAGGGCAATCTGAGTGCCGCCGCTGCCTGGGCGGCGACCTACGCGCGCGAGGCCGCGGCCAACCGCCCGCGCCTGACTGCATATGACTACGATCGCTTCGCGTTGGCGCAAACGCTGATTGCACAAGGGCAATTGGAGGGTGCGCGCGAAGCCGCCGAGCAGCTGCTCGACGACGCCGAGGCGACCGGCCATGGCCGCTTTGTGATCTGGTCACTCGTCTTGCGAGCTGTGATCTTGCATGCCCAAGGCGATGGCACCGGCGCGCTGGCCAGCCTGCGCCGCGCCCTGGCGCTGGCAGAGCCGGAGGGCTACGTGCGCATGTTCGTCAACCAGGGCGCGCCAATCGCCGCGCTGTTAACGCAGAGCGTAGAGCGTAGAGCGCAGAATGATCTGCTCAGAGTCTACGCTGAGCGTCTCCTATCGGCCTTTCCATCCCACCAGCCTCGTGAAACAGCGGCCGCTGCCGATGCGCCACCTGTTCTCCGCTCTACACTCGAGCGCTCAAACGCTTTGATAGAGCCGCTCTCCCCCCGCGAGCTCGAGGTCTTGCGTCTGCTGGCCGATGGCAAGGATAATGCCCAGATCGCTGGCGCCCTGTCGGTCGCCGTCAGCACGGTCAAGGCGCATATCAACCATATCTTCGGCAAGCTCAGCGCGCATAGCCGCTTGGAGGCGGTGCTGCGCGCCCAGGAGCTCGATCTGCTTTAGAACAACGCCTCAATGACAGGACTTACGCGGTCGTCCATTGCGGGGAGGTCACCCAGAGGGTACCCGAGGGCTGCAAGCCCTCCAAGAAGCGTTTTTTCTGGCACACTACGGCGACACCCAGAGGGTACCCGGCCGCCGTAGTGTGCCAGAAACAGAAGACCTTGGGGAGACGCCGGGTACCCTCTGGGTGTGGGCACCCGGCCTCCCCAAACCCCTCCACCGCGTAAG